>JASMKZ010000170.1 GCA_030748955.1 Fidelibacterota bacterium
AAAACAATTCCATCTGCTTTTGCTATTTCAGCTAAAAAATCAATCATTTTTTGCGCAAAATTTGAATCAAACCAATCTTCTTTCTTGATTTCGCCTGCTATATCTTGTAATTCAGTTAAAACCTCATCAAGAGATTCCTTTTGAATATCATTCCAATATTTATAAACCTTGGACATTTTATTTGCAATTATTTCAGGTTTATATTGATATGAATCACCATTGATTTGTTTTAACACATAGTCTATTTTACTTTGAATGAGGGAACGCTCTGAATCTGCAAGTTCCCAATCTGTTATGTATGCATAGGCAAACATTAAAAATATAGTTCTATCAACCCAATCATATTCTTGTCTCATAGCAGTAACATTTTTTTATTTATTATTATGACTCAAATCTACCCATCCTCCCACAAACAAAAAACCCCGGGTGACCGGGGCTTATATCATTTCAATAATACCATCTTCTTCGTTTGCTGAAACTGCCCAGCCTCTATCCTATAAAGGTACAGCCCTGCACTAACTGGTACTCCTTTATCATTGGTCGCATTCCACTGCACTGATTTGTAGCCGGCAGTTTGCTGACTGCTGAGATTGAGGTGTTTGAGCTATAAGCAATAATCCTCTTTTAACTTGTGATATGGTTAATTATTTAATGCCAATTTTTTTATTTAACATTTTTCGGAAATTATCGTTCACTGTGAAATAATATCCTCTCTCTGTGTGAATACTAACAACTGAATGATGATATTTATTTATATGATGAACAAATTCTTTAATATCAATTTCTACATCAAT
>JASMKZ010000171.1 GCA_030748955.1 Fidelibacterota bacterium
GGGTTCGAATCCCTCCCTCTCCGCAAGGAAAACCCTGCTAAATAGCGGGGTTTTTTGTTTATATCTCAAAATCCTCAATTTTTTCTTTGTTTTATTTTCATTTTCATACATAACTTTCAATATGATAAATACAATAATACTTACAGCTGTTGGTGCTACTGCTGGCTTTGCTTATGCATCTGTTTTCGGTTGTGATTCAGTATGCTCAATTGCATCCTCATCACTAGATACTACTGTTTACGGTGCTTTTGCAGGCTTTATGGTTGCATTTCCAGTTAATAAAAAATTTAAGAAAAAGTAATTTTATATAATCTCTGTTTAGAGATTATATTTTTACAAATCTTAAGCAACAGACCTCATATTCGTAGAGTTTTTTGTTTCTAGACATTTAGGACTACTTGATAGTATAAAAAAAGGGGTGAATAACACCCCTCTTTAATTATTATGAATTGGTAGTTACTTACTCTTTTTCCCAAATATAAGTGATAGTTAAACCCTCATCAGTAAGAGACATAGTCATATTATTTCCTGATAAAGTATAACTAAGAATATCTGTAACTGTTCCTTCTCCAGCATCTTCATAAATAAATGTTAGTGTACTTCCTGTAGTTGACCAAGCGCCTGATTCAGAAACTGATTCTGCATCAAGGGAACCTTGGACTGAATAAATACCATCTTCAGATAATACCAACACCAAGTCATTATTAGCACCAGCATCATAAGTAATATTCACTCCATCACCACTAATTGATACACTGACCATATTATATACACCTACTAATGGATTAGACTCA
>JASMKZ010000172.1 GCA_030748955.1 Fidelibacterota bacterium
CCATCGTTGGTTTGGATGACTGCTCTAGTTAAACCAAAATCTCCTAAGCTGTATGTATTTTGCCACTCTTCATTACCGTACTTATCTAGTTTCAGTAGCCAAGCCTTCCCACCTTGACCTCCAGCTATGATATACCCTTCGTCTTTCGTCTGTCTAACTGCACTTTTTGCATTTCCAATGTTTTTTTCGAATGTAATGATGGGGTCTGGATTACCTTCTGATGAATTTTGATTTTCTTCACATCCCCATAAACTTAGTACAATAAATGGTAGAAATAATATATACCTAATCATATCAAAATCTACCCATCCTCCCACAAACAAAAAACCCCGGGTGACCGGGGCTTGAAGGTTAATCGCAGTTAGATATGTCCTGCTGTCCTGTTCTATTATCAAGACAGGACGGATATGGTGGACAAAATTTGTTGTCCCTTAAATCAATAAAATCAAAACTTCTCCATCTCAAATTTATATCACATATACTCTCTGGTATCGCTCCCGTAAGGTTATTCTCCCGGATTGAAATTCTTCTTAAGGATTTCCCTTGAGATTCATAGGGTGTATCACTTTGGGAATAATGGGCATTTATATTCCATATTTCCATTGGGACTTCTCCTGTTAATTGATTTTTACTTAAATCCAGCCAATGTAGGTTGGTATTTCCTAGCTCGGCTGGAATAGAACCTGTTAATTGATTATCCTGTACCCATAAATACGTAAGTTTTGTGAGATTTCCAAGCTCCGGTGGTATTGGTCCTGTTAGCTGATTATCCTGTAAACGCAGAGACATAAG
>JASMKZ010000173.1 GCA_030748955.1 Fidelibacterota bacterium
GTCCTGGTCCTGGGTATTATTGCCTTTCTGCTGGTCAGCCAGTTTAAAACAGTGCTGAATGCAGCTTTTACCGCGTACAACATCTATGGCACCTCTATTACGCCGGCGCTGATGGCAGCATTCCTGTGGAAAAGGGCCACTGCTGTTGGTGCCCTGGCTTCCATTGTTACTGGGACTTCCGTAACACTGATCTGGACCTATGTACTGCCGGACTGGAGTGGATTTACAAGCATGCATCCTTTTTTGCAGGAGTTGACCTATCCGGCAGCAGGACTGTCGATCCTGGCACTGGTTGCGGGCAGCCTGCTCACCCCAGCACCGCCCAGAAAAGCCTGGGAACAATTTTTCAACGATGAGGATTAGTAAATTCAAGCCCCACATTCGTGGGGTTTTTTGTTTGTGGGGTGATGGGTAGATTTATTTAATGATTAACCGCATTACAGCACTGTTGCTATATGTTTGTGTCGTTTTATGCAATCCTACTAATCCAAATTATAGTCTCCCACTGGATTTTCCGCAAATAGCAGTTAGTATAAATAATAATCCGGATTCTGGTTATATTTTTTTAAGTACCTATACAAATGAGCAACCAATAATAAATAATTATTTAATGATTTTAGATAATTTGGGAGAACCAATATTTTTTAGAAAAACTAATGGGTATGCACATGATTTTAAAGTTCAGCCGAGTGGTCATTTATCTTACATAGAAGCATTGTCTCCCAATTCACAAAAAACTGCATATATAATGAATAATCATTATGCCATAATAGATAGTTTTACTTCAGA
>JASMKZ010000174.1 GCA_030748955.1 Fidelibacterota bacterium
TCTATCCATGTCCAAGCGCCCTCTTTTTTATCATTAATATATAAACCCATGATACCTGGTAACATTTCGCTGCCATGATAATATTGTATAAAAAAACCATTTTTCACCCCGTCAACAAACGTGCATTCGGCAACTTTAAATTCCTTTAGTTTTTTAGAATAAATTTCCAACCTTCCTGTAAAAGGTTCATTATTATTCTCGCTATACCAGATTCCTCTACTTTTATATATGTTTTCACGTTGAAAAAGAAAACGATTCTTATGCTTATATAAATTTTCTAATTCATCAATTCGCTGCCCCCAAGCAAACCCAATAAATAGTATTAATGACATATACCTAACCATATCGAAATCTACCCATCCTTCCACAAACAAAAAACCCCGGGTGACCAGGGTAAGGTGTGTGTTTTAAAAGTCTCATATTCAACACATACATAGTCAAACTATCCCAACTTAAGCTACAGCCCCATAATACTTTGCAAGACTACAGTTTCTCTTTAAAAAATTCGAACATCTTTTTGTAAAGATGTTCCCTGGCACCGCCGCCGTAAATACCGTGGTTTCGTCCTGGATACTGGTACCATTCCACATCCTTGCCTGCTTTCAAGGCCGCCTGCACAAAATGACTGGTGTGCTGGGCATGGACATTGTCATCGGCAGTTCCATGCATCAGCAGCAGACTGCCTTTCATTCGGTCAATCCAGGTGATGGTACTGGTTGAATCGTAACCGGCACTATTTTCCTGGGGCAGTCCCATGGACCGTTCTGTATAAGCCGTATCATAGAGCCG
>JASMKZ010000175.1 GCA_030748955.1 Fidelibacterota bacterium
TTTTCAGAGCCATGAAATGATTTTGATACAGAATTTTTGGATGTTATGAACTCTGTAACGAGTAATTCTTCAGCTTTGATATAATGAACTACTTTTGGTGATATACCGATGTCGCCACAAATTTTATTATTATAATATTTATTTTTGAAATCAATATTCAATAATTTTGAATTGGTGCCTGGTATAGAGATGAAAAATGCTTTGCCGTCTACAATGACCTTAAAATTATTATTGGTAATCCCTTTGTTTATTCGATTTAACGTAAACGATTTTCCCATCAATGCCGAGATTAATCTTGTTATTTTTTCTAAACTGTAGTCTTCTAATATTTTTTTTGGCACTATTCGAAATCTACCCATCATCCCACAAACAAAAAACCCCACGGATGTGGGTGGGGAGATGATACTGAAATATGTATTACTTAATTAGTTTTATCTTTTTTGTTTGAATTGAACTACCAAATTTCATCATTACTAAATAGGAACCTGATGCAACTGCGTTTCCTGCCATATCATCTCCTTTCCAAACTATATTATACTTTCCACTATGCATCTGTTTTCCAATTAAGTTTAATACCCATTTACCTGTTATATCATAAATACCAATATCCACATACCCAGAATTATTTATTGTGAAATCAATCTTAATTGAATTATTAAATGGATTCGGGTATACAGTATCAAGAGAAAATCTATTCGGTGAAGTAAAAGGTTTATTATCAATGCTGACAACAGATGCTTCTTCATTCATAACAATATCCAAAATACCAACTAAACCATTTTC
>JASMKZ010000176.1 GCA_030748955.1 Fidelibacterota bacterium
CATTTCAATTATCACTAACCGCAACAATGAACGATTAAACCCCATTCACCACCTGGATATAAGTATTTCCACCCGCCGTATCTTATTCACAGCACGCATTCATACCGGCATTTCAATCTATAATATATATAATAAAAATAATGTCAGTCATAAACGGTATAATCCTTACACACCGGTTTTGACCATCACCGATGTGTCCATGTTCGGGATTACACCTGCTTTGTTCTTAAATATTTCTTTTTGATGATTGAGGAGGCGGGATGATTCTCACACCCATATCTGTCTAATACCCTATCCGTCATATTATTAGAATTTAGATTCCTAAAAATTACCAATACAATCTCCTAACTGTTCGCATTAGTCTCTTTATCCAAATCTACCCATCCTCCCACAAACAAAAAACCCTGGGTGACCAGGGCTGGATTATTAATAAGACTAAACTAATATTTTTAAATGAATATTATTATTATGAATACTAAAATTAGGATTAATACTATTAATAAAAGTATAACTGGTTTTAATATTTCAGAACCAAATCTAGACTCGACAGATGATAAGATAAAGGATTCTAATACGTCCTCTGTATTTTCCATTCGAAGAATATTCTTAATTCGTTCGTTGTCTTTTTTATCATATCCCAAAATTTCAAAGAAATACATTTCATTTTCATTAAAAACTTTTTTGTTTAACAATGCCAATGTTGTGATTCCATTATTTTCCAATAGTTCAGGTAATTCAGAGTATTTATCTTCAAATATATCTTTTAGTGTTTTATTATGCAT
>JASMKZ010000177.1 GCA_030748955.1 Fidelibacterota bacterium
CTACCTAAAATTTAGCTAAACTGCTACCCATATGCTACCCATATGCTACCCTAAATTAAAATCTCAACCATTTTGCACCCCCATACCATGAAACAAGTAGGGGTAGGGTCACTTGTATAGTAGGTGCATCCATTCTGATTCAAGTAAGGATGGTAGTATAACCGTATCGGAAGAGTCTACATCTATTTGTAAAGGCTTTAGCCCATCCTTATTATGATAAATAAAGTACATTACGAAGTAACGATTAAGCGGTGCCTTGTGTGATAAAATAGTACATAGTTGCACCTAATTAATAGCGGGGGCCATAAGCCCCCGCTTGTAACCATTCAGTCCAGCTTAGTAGTGGTTTTTTGTTTGTGGGAGGATGGGTAGATTTGGATGAATTTTTTGATAAAGAAGTTGTTCATTAATTAAACGGAGATTGTGATGAAAAAAATAAATACATTTTATGAATATGTAAATCCAGTATGCTTATCAACAGGAATTATTGGTTTTTTACTATATTTTGAAGTTGATTATCTTGAAATCGGAATGATAGGATTAGGTTTATGGGGAGTCACTGGTGCGTTGGATATTGAAGCAAAAAAAAATAATTCGTAGTATAAATTTCTTTGAGGTATAGGACTTTTTTGATGTTTTCGAGTTTCGCATTAAGCCCCACATTCGTGGGGTTTTTTGTTTGTAGAATATTATGTTGTAAAATCAAGTCAGTTCAAACTTGATTCCAGTCGTTGTAGTACCAGTTGTACCCTAAGATTTATTAAATCTCAA
>JASMKZ010000178.1 GCA_030748955.1 Fidelibacterota bacterium
TAAAGGAATTATAGAAAAAAAAGATGAAAAAATATTATGGCTAATCCCAACAAAAAGATATCCAACTAAAAATCCAATTCCAGAAAATGAAGTACGAAGTAGAATTATTGATATAGTTTTACATAACAAGCAAGCAGATGAACGTAGTTTAATGTTAATTAGCTTAATTAATTCATGTAGTCTTATTAAAGAGGTTTTTGCAAAAGAGGACAGAAGAATTGCAAAGAAGAAAATTAAAGAAATAGTTAAAGGTGAAAATATTGGTAATGCTATTATTGATCAGGTAAATGATGAAATTATGGTTGCTATTATTGCAGCCACAACAGCAGCTACAGTAGCAGCAACGAGTTCATCTTCATAAAAGCTAACAGCATCCTGCTTTGGGAGCAGGGGGTCGCAGGTTCGAATCCTGCCACCTCGACATTGAATTTAAAAAGCCTCTTTTATAGAGGCTTTTTTATTTTTAAATTCTTTCCATGTTATCTACTACAGAAAGAAAACTAGCAGCCATCATGTTTACTGACATTGCGGGCTATACAGCTCAAATGTCTAAAGATGAGGCAAAAGCAATGGAGCTTCTTAAAGAAAAAGAAGCCATTTTAAAACCTCTTTTAGAAGAGTATAAAGGTACTTTTGTTAAATCAATTGGAGATGGGACTCTAACCTATTTTGAATCGGCTATTAATGCAGCTAGCTGTGCTGTAAGACTTCAAGAACTTACCTATGATCAAGAAGGTTTAAATATTCGAGCAGGTATTCATATTGGAGAT
>JASMKZ010000179.1 GCA_030748955.1 Fidelibacterota bacterium
AATGGTTATTTTCATTAACCAAATTAGAATGAAAATTGGTGTAATGTTTGGAAGTCCAGAAACAACCTCAGGAGGAAATGCATTGAAATTTTATTCATCAGTTAGAATGGATATAAGAAGAATAGGTGCCATTAAAGACAAAGAAGAGATTATTGGAAATGCAACTAGAGTAAAAGTTGTTAAAAATAAAGTTGCACCACCATTTAAGGTAGTTGAATTTGATTTAATGTATGGAAAAGGAATAAGCAAAACTGGTGAACTGATTGATCTTGGAGCAAAAGCAGAAATTGTTGAAAAATCAGGCGCTTGGTACGCTTACAAAGGTGAAAAAATTGGACAAGGAAAAGAAAATGCAAAACTATTTCTTGAACAAAATCCTAAAGCTGCAGCAGAAATAGAAATGGCAATAAGAGAAAAAGCTGGTCTTATTTCTGAAAAAATTGAAGGTAATCCAATTGAGAAAGAAAAAGTAGAATCTGCAGAAGAAGTACCTACAAAAAAAAATTAGCAAATAACTTTTAGTTATCAAAAGGCGCTCTTTTGGGCGCCTTTTTTCCCTATAGATATATAGACATCATATAAAAAAGCTGTATTTTAGAAATATGGCAGACAAAACACTCAATGAAATCAGAAGTTCTTTTCTCAAGTATTTTGAAAAGAATGATCATAAAATTGTAGAATCCAGCAATTTAGTTCCAAACAATGATCCAACATTAATGTTTGCAAACTCAGGAATGGTTCAATTTAAAAATGTTTTTAC
>JASMKZ010000017.1 GCA_030748955.1 Fidelibacterota bacterium
TGGGATTCTTTATAGCTTTAATTATGGATTCAAAATCTACATTATATCCCAATTTATTTAATTTCATTTCCATTATACCACAGCGGTTTCCTGCCATTCACCAAATACAACCTTCATAGAATCAACAAGCTCACCTAAGGTCGCGTGTGCTTGAGCTGCACCTATAATTAATGGTATCAAGTTTTCTTTTGTGCGGCTAGCATCGGTAATTGCTCGTAGTTTAGATATAACTACTTTATTGTTCCTTTTTCTCTTTAGCAATTTTAGTCCTTCAATTTGTTCATTTTGAACTTCTTTTCTAATTTCTAATATTGGAATATCTATCTCTTCATCATTTTTAGTGAATTCATTAACACCAACCACTATTCGTCTTTTTGAATCTACCCGTCTTTGATAATCAGATGCTGCTTCAGCAATTTCGCGCTGGAAATATCCCATTTCAATTGCCGGAATTACTCCGCCCAATTCATCAATTTTAGAAAAATATTTATATACTTCTTTTTCCATTTTATTAGTAAGCTCTTCTACATACCAAGAACCACCTAACGGATCTACCACATTTGTTACGCCAGTTTCAAAACCAATTAATTGCTGGGTTCTCAATGCTATTTCAGCAGCTTCCTGTGAGGGCAAACAAAGGGTTTCATCCATTGAATTAGTATGCAGTGATTGCGTGCCTCCTAAAACAGCAGCAAGCGCCTGGAATGCAGTACGACTTATATTATTTTGAGGTTGTTGGGCAGTTAAGCTAAAACCGGCGGTTTGTGTATGAAATCGTAATTTCAGTGACTTGTCAGATTTGGCACCATATTTTTTCTTCATCACGTGAGCCCAAATCCGTCTTGCCGCTCTATATTTAGCTATTTCTTCAAAAAAATCTAAATGGGAATTAAAAAAGAATGATAAGCGGGGCGCAAATTCATCTACATCCAACCCCGACTTTATGGCATGCTCTACATAGCAAAATCCATCTGCCAACGTAAATGCCAATTCTTGAATAGCTGTAGAGCCTGCTTCACGGATATGGTATCCGCTGACAGAAATTGTATTGTACTTAGGCATTTTACTGGTACAATACTGTATCATATCCATAATAATCCGCATTGATTCTGCTGGAGGATATATCCATTCTTTTTGTGCAATAAATTCCTTTAAAATATCATTTTGAAGGGTACCATTAAGCTTCGATATATCAGCCCCTTGTTTTTCAGCGACTGCAACATAAAATGCAAATATAATGGCTGCTGGGCCATTAATTGTCATAGATACACTTACATCAGCAAGATTGATTCCATCAAATAATCGTTCCATATCTTGCATTGAACTTATGGATACACCACACATCCCCACTTCTCCTTCAGACAATGGATGATCGGCATCATAGCCCATTAAAGTGGGCATATCAAAAGCAACTGAAAGCCCTGTTTGACCTTCCTGAAGAAGATGTTTAAATCGTTGATTCGTTTCAGCTGGAGTGCCAAATCCAGCAAACTGCCTCATTGTCCATAATTTCCCTCTATAAAGATTAGGGTGAATCCCTCTTGTGTATGGGAATTGGCCTGGAAAATTTAATTTATCAAGATAGTTATTTTCATTTTCTTTGGGATAGTAAAGTAAATCCACATCTTCACCTGATGCAGATTTAAAACTGTAATCACGCTGAGAAGCATTGTTGACGTCATTCCTCCACTTAGTTTCAAATTCTAAGAATTTATTACTCATATGCTTCTTCTAATTTATCATTTGTTAAAATTGAAATTATATTCTCAGCACAAAGGCCAAGTTCATCCAGCAGCTCATCTCTTGTTCCATGTTCAACAAAATTATCAGGAATACCAATTCGATGTAATTTATTTTCCAAATTATTGTCATGTAAAAAAGTACTAACTGCAGAACCAAAACCGCCAGACAGACAACCCTCTTCTATTGTTACAATATTGTCATGATTATTACAAATTTCTAATATTAACTCTGAATCCAATGGTTTTACAAATCGAGCATTAATAATTGTGGGCTGGTATCCCAATTCTGAAAATAAGTCAGTATTTGAATCTAATATCATGCCAACCATCGAACCTACCGCAAAAATAGCAGTTTCAGAACCACTCTCTAGAATTTCCCATTTCCCAATTTCTAATATTTCAGGCTTACCATTTTCAGTAAATGCTCTGCTTGAAGTTTTTGGATATCGTATAGAAAAGTTTTTTCCAGACTGCAATGCAGTAGCAATTAAATTTCTTAATTCATTTCCATCCTTTGGTGCTGTAACAATCATGCCTGGCAATGTTTGCATAAATGCTAGGTCAAAAACCCCATGATGTGTGGGGCCATCAGGACCAACAATCCCCGATCTATCCATACAATAAAGCAAGGGAAGTTTTTGAAGTAAAGCATCATGAAAAATATGGTCATATGCTCTCTGCATAAAAGTAGAATAAATTGGAACAATAGGTTTATATCCTTCTGCTGCAAGTCCTGCAGAATATGTAACAGCATGTTCTTCTGCTATTCCTACATCTACATATCTATCTGGATATTTTTCAATAAATGGGGACATACCAGTCCCAATCTCCATAGCAGCGGTAATACATAAAACTTTTTCATCCTTTTCTGCTAATTGAATAATTGATTGCCCAAAAACGTTTGAATAATCAGGTGCAATATGTTTTGTAATTTTCTTGTTTTCCCCACCCATGCTGTAATATTTGATAGCATCTTTTTCCGCCAACTTGCTCCCTTTACCTTTGTGAGTATAAACATGCACAAGTACAGGAGTATTCATATTCTTAACAGCTTGAAATGTTCGATTCAATTCATTTAAATTATGACCATTAATCGGTCCTATATATCTCAACCCTAATTCCTCAAATAACGCGCCAGGTGTTAAGTAGCCCTTAATCCCTTCTTCAGTTTTTTTCATTATTTTTCGTATATGTTTAGAAAGTGGGATTTTCCCAGAAATCTCCCAAATATCATTGCGAATACGGTTATAGGTTGGGTTAGTTGCAACACGAGTCAAATAATGCGATAGTGCTCCAACTGATTTTGAAATAGAATGGGAATTATCATTTAATACAATAGTAAGTTGAGATCGATGATAACCCAAATTATTAATCCCTTCATATGCTAACCCTCCGGTCATTGCACCATCACCTATGATGGCTATAATTTGATCATCTGTTTTTTTACGGTCTCTGGCATGTGCGAACCCTAATGCTGCAGAGATAGATGTGCTTGCATGTCCAGCGCCAAATATGTCATGGGGACTTTCATCTCGCTTTAAAAAGCCGCTGATACCATCTTTTTGACGCATATTTTTAAATTCATCTCGTCTTCCAGTTAGAATTTTATGGGCATAAGCTTGATGCCCAACGTCCCATATAATTTTATCTGAAGGTGAATTATAAATATAATGCAGTGCAATTGTTAAATCTACTACTCCAAGCGGAGAAGAATAATGGCCGCCAACATTTTCAACAACCTCCTGAATATATTGCCCAACCTCAGTAGAGAGTAATCGTAGAGAATTAATATTGAGTTTTTTAATATCTTCAGGAGAATTGATTGTTGGAAGAAGGGAATAATTATTCATTTATTTTACCTATAATATATTCATAAATTCTACAATCACCACCAATTTCCGGATGAAATGTTGTTGCAAAATGCCTACCATCAGTTATCATTACGGGCTGTTTCTTATATGTTGCTAATATTTTAATTCCTTTACCCAATTGAGATATTTTAGGGGCTCGGATAAATAATCCATTAAAACTATCCGTATTATCAAATTCTAAACATAAATCCCCAGAAAATGAATCTATTTGCCTGCCGAACGCATTTCGATCCACTATAAAATCCATTATAGATAATGGTTTTAAATTAGCAACTTCTTCAGATGATGATAATAAAATCATACCTGCACAAGTGCCAAAGACAGAATTTGTTTTTGCAAAATTTAATATTGAATGACGAAAATCATTTCTTTCTATCTGCTTGGAAATGGCTGTTGATTCTCCACCTGGGATAATAAGCAAGTCACAATTCTCTAATTCTCGAGGATATTGAACTAAAATATTTTTTATCCCCAATACATCCAACATCCTCTTATGTTGATTATAATTTCCCTGGAGAGCTAAAACTCCAACCCTATTTACCACCCTCTTTCCTGAAGCATTTGATCTTTAGGGATTTCTGAAATATCCAAACCCTTCATTGCAGATTTCAATCCGGAAGATGCAATAGCAAGTTTATCTGCATCTCTATAATGTGTTACAGAATCTACAATTGCCTTCGCACGTGATGTAGGATCTTCAGATTTAAAAATACCTGAACCAACAAATACAGATTCAGCACCCAATTGCATAACTAAGGAAGCATCAGCAGGAGTTGCAATTCCACCAGCACTAAAATTTGGCACAGGTAATTTTTTTATTTTTGCAACTTGTTCAACTAGGAAATAAGGAGCTTGAAAATCTCTTGCCTGCGCCATTAGTTGATCTTGACTTAATGTACTCATAATATTAATTTCATTAATAATACTACGCATATGACGTACAGCCTCTACAATATTGCCAGAACCAGCTTCTCCCTTTGTTCTAATCATTGCTGCACCCTCGCCAATTCTTCTTAATGCTTCACCAAGATTTCTAGCACCACACACAAATGGTATTTTGAAATCGTGTTTATAAATATGATTATTATCGTCTGCTGGTGTGAGCACTTCACTTTCATCAATAAAATCAACCTCTAAAGATTCAAGTATCTGCGCTTCAGCAAAATGACCGATTCGACATTTCGCCATTACTGGTATTGATACTGTTTTTTGAATATTCTTAATCATTATTGGATCAGACATCCTTGCAATACCACCATCTGAGCGAATATCTGAGGGTATTCTTTCTAAGGCCATTACTGCGACAGCCCCGGCATCTTCTGCAATTTGTGCCTGTTCAGCATTCGTGACATCCATAATAACGCCACCCTTAAGCATTTCTGCTAAGCCAACTTTAACTTCGAAGGTTCCTTGTTCCATAATTCTTCCTTATATATCTTTTCTATATTGTCTTTAACGTCTTTTATTAAATAATCTGGAGTAGATGCTCCGGCAGAGATTCCGATTTTATCTTTATCCAAAAACCATTTAGCTTTTAAATCTTCCGATCCAGTTACTTGATATGATTGCGGATTGAAATTTAAAGATAGCTTAGTTAAGCGATTTGAATTTGCGCTTGTAAATGATCCAATGATGATGATGATATCGTTTAACTTTGCCATTTCTTCTATTTGATCATGATTTCTTTTAGTAGGAAAACATATTGTATTAACAAAATGTAAGTCAAATACTTTTGTCATCAAAATATTTATTATCTTTTGAACATTATCAATAGCTTGGGTTGACTGACTAACAACACCTGCTTTTTTCATTTTTTTTAATTTCAAGGCCTCTTTAGTTGAAGAAACAACTATTGATTTTTTTACCTGATTTACAATTGCAATCACCTCATCATGCCCATGATCTCCAATAACAATAATTGTTCTACCATCTTTTGCAAGCTTTGTCACTTCCTGATGAATTTCATAAACTAATGGGCATGTGGCGTCTATTATGTTCATCCTTTTTGCTTTTGCTTCATCCCATAATTTTGGAATAGTGCCATGAGCCCTAAATAATATTGGACTTTCTCTAGGGACGTCATCCAAGGTTTTTACAATTTGAGACCCAACATTCTCTAAATCCTTTACAACTTTCTCATTATGAACTATAGATCCTAGCATATAAACATCTCCATGTTTTTCTGCTGAGGCATATGCCATATTTACAGCATCTCTTACTCCAAAGCAATAGCCTGCATCTTTAGCAATAGTAATTTTCATCCAGTAGTTTTTTTTAGACGAGGCAGAGTAATGCCAATCTGCTCCTGATATTTACCTTCTTTATCTTTATAAGAGGTTCTACAGCTTTCATCAGACTGAAAAAATAATACCTGGCACAATCCTTCATTAGAATAAATTTTTGCAGGAAGGGGCGTTGTGTTAGATATTTCTAAAGTTACATACCCTTCCCATTCTGGCTCGAAAGGAGTAACATTCACAATAATTCCACATCTTGCATAAGTTGATTTTCCTACACAAATTGTAAGGACATCTCGAGGTATTCGAAAATATTCAACAGATCTTGCCAATGCAAAACTGTTAGGAGGCACAATGCACACGCAACCAGTAAAATCTACAAAAGATGCCGAATCAAAATTCTTTGGGTCAATTATACTATTATTTACATTTGTAAATATTTTATATTCATCAGAAACACGAATATCATAACCAAATGAAGATAGCCCGTAGGAGATTTTACCACCCCTAACCTGATTGGCTTCAAAGGGATCTATCATGCCATGTTCGAGAGACATTTTTTCAATCCAATAATCACTTTTTATAGCCATCAAACTCCCCTTTAATCTTTTCAGATAACTTAGTTACAATTATTAATTCAATTTCATCGCGACTCAAGCCATCTACTCTGGCTCCGGCAGCAAATTTATGACCACCTCCATCAAATGACTCTGCAATGTCGTTAACAATATAATTTCCACTTGATCTAAAATTAATACGATGACTCCCGCTAATTGTTTCTTGAATCATAAATGAGACTTCAACTCCTTCTATTGATCTGATAAACTCTGTAAACCCGTCAACATCACCATCATCACCATGAGCTTTTTTAATCATCGCCTGAGTGATAATAGACCACACTACTTTCCTATTATCTGAATAATACAAATTTTGGATAATGCTTCCCATTAACTTTATTCGGGATAATTTATTTTGTTCATATATACTACGCTGAATATCATAACCCTTCACTCCACTTTCAAGCAAATGTGCCGCCATAAGATGCGTATCAGGTATTGTAGATTGATATTTAAAAGATCCCGTATCAGTAACAACTGCAGCATATAGCGCGTTTGCAATATTAATAGGCAGCTTCGATTTAGTTTTGCCTAGGTATTCAAAATATTTCCAAATCATATACCCAGTTGAAGAAGCATTTTCATCAACTATACTTAAGTTAAAAGGATGCCCTTCTTTTGCAGGATGATGATCTAACGAGATTACGGTACTACTATCATAAACTATTTCTCCAATTGGGCCGGTTCTTCTATAGTCTCCAATATCAAAGACAATGGTCAGATCAATAGAATTAAGCCATTCATCTGAATCTTGACAATATACTTCCACAATATTTTCAGGATCTATTAATGCTAAATTGTCAGGAGTATGGGTTACGTTGATTATTCGGCAATTCTTCCCTAACTCTTTTAAATAATAATAAAATGCAATTTCAGATCCAATACCATCACCATCCGCATTTATATGGGTTGAAAGTAAAATGGATTGGCTTTGATCTATTTGAGATGTCAACGCATCCCAATTGTTCATTTCATTTTTTGTCATAGATTAATTTGTAATTTACGTCGATAATGAGATGTGAAACAATTTCCCAATAAGGTAGTAATTAAAAATATTTAAGGTACAACCAAAACAGGTACATTTGCATGATTAACAATATATGCTGCAGTACTGCCCAATATTATGTTTGAAATATTACTACTGCTACTTTTCCCAATTATAATTAAATCAGCTCCTAACTTATCTGATTCATCGCAAATGATCTTATTGGGCTTACCCTTTTTTAAAATAAATTCAACCTTAATATCTTCTGCATGAAGCGAATGAATTATGCCCTTCATTTCATTTTTTGCAAGTATAGCAGTTTTTTCGAATTCAGATTGAACAGATTCAACATTTACGCGAAGCATTTCCATTTCTTCTTTATCCATAAATTCATCATGTACATTTAATATAATAATCGAAGAATTAAATTGATGCGCTACTTGAACGGCTTTAGTAATGACAGGGTCATTCTCCTTATTTAAATCAGTTGCACATAAGATTTTATTAAACATAACAGTCTCCTTAAATCATTGTTATATTAATAATTATAAGTACTGGAATCAATATTAATAATGACCATATCATAAATCCAAAAAAACTTGGCATTGGAATATCATTCTCTTCTGCGATAGATTTGACCATAAAATTAGGCGCATTACCTATGTATGTCATTGCTCCCATAAAAACTGCTCCTAAAGAGATAGCCATTAAAGTATCAGGGATTTCATGCATAAGATAATTTGCAACCCCCATGCTTTCTGGCGCTACAGATCCTGCAATATTAAAAAATACAAGATATGTAGGTGCGTTGTCTAAAAAACTAGATAGCAATCCAGTAAGCCAAAAATACATAGAATTTACAGGATTACCAGAATTATCTGTAACCAATTGAATAATTGCGGCTAAGGCGCCATTTGTGCCAGCATGAAGAATAGAGATTGCTGGTATAATTGTAATAAAAATGCCGGCAAAAAGTTTTGCCACCTCTAAAATTGGAAACCAGGTAAACCCATTTTGGTTGCGAATTTTCATATCAGTATATCGCCAACTTAATCCTGTAAGCAATACTAATAAAATATCCCGCATGATATTTGGTGTTTTTAAATGAATGCCGTGTATAGTAATGTCATTAAATTGCGGCTTCCAAAATCCACTTACTAAGACAGCAAATAGAACCCCACCTAAAAGTATAAAATTTCCTTTACCTTCTATACTTAGTGGCTCCTTATACTCATCTACTTTTACTGTATATTCTTCTTTTTTACAATAATATGTATCTAATAAAAAGTATACAGCCAATAAAATGAGTGACGATATCAACATTGGAAAAAATAATGCTTTGGCAGTCCAAAAGAAATTAATACCATGCAAAAAACCCAAAAATAGAGGCGGGTCTCCAAGAGGTGTTAATGAGCCTCCTATATTGGCAACCAGGAAAATGAAAAAAACAATGGTATGGACTTTATTTTTACGATTTTTATTTGATCGAAGAATGGGCCGTATAAGCAATATAGCCGCACCTGTGGTTCCCATCCATGATGCTAAAGCTGTGCCAATGAACAAAATTAGTGTGTTCACCTTTGGGGTGCCTGCTAAATAACCCTTTAGGCGAATTCCTCCCGAAATTGTAAAGAGTGCCAATAAAAGAAGAATAAATGGAATATACTCGATCAATATGACGTGTAAAAATTGATGAAGTGCTTCATCAAATCCTCTCCACAAAATAAAGGGAATTAAAAAAGATATTGCCCAGAATGCGGATAATTTTCCAAAATTATGATGCCAAAATATCGGGGCAACTAAGGGAACAACAGCAATTGAAAGTAAAATTCCGATAAACGGTATTATTGAAAATAATGGCAAATCCTCACCCAAGCTCCCTCCAGAGGCAGAAATTGAGCTAAATAGTACGTATATTAATAATATATTCTTAATCTTCATTAATAAATTAGATGCAAATATGATGCCGGACCTCTGTTAATATTGATTTAAATTTACTAATACAAATGTTAACTATATTTCTAACAATTCTTGTTTTTGCAATTATAATATTTTTATTAAGTATTGGAATAATCTTTTCTGGTAAAAACCTCAAAGGATCATGTGGAGAGTCCTGCACTTGTACAATTGCTAAGAAAATTACCTGCCATTTCAGCAATTCAGATAACATATCTCATCTTAATAATTAAATCCACTACTCTTACCTGTGATATAATTCCCCGAATCATCTACTTTTACCAATAAGCATTCAATATCTGGTAAGGAATTAATCCACTCTAATCCCAGGTCAAAGCCTTTTACCATCACCGCAGTAGCAATTGCATCTGCAGTTGCACAATCTTCAGCCACAATTGTCGCACTCACTAAATCATGCCTTATAGGATATCCTATTTTCGGATTAATGATATGTGAATAATTAGTATTTTCTATAGTGAAATAGTTATTATAGCTCCCTGAAGTTGCCACAGCCAAATCAGAAACAGTAATTGTTGTATATAATCCTGTTTCTGAATCTTCTGGTGAAGAAATACCTAAAATCCACTCTGAATTAAAATTATTCAATCCCGATACCCTTACTTCACCACCTATTTCAACCATATAATCATTAAATCCCTGATCATTCAAGAAAAATGCTACCTGATCAACTCCCCAGCCTTTGGCTATTGCGCTAAAATCAATTTGAACATGTTTATCTAATTTAGATAAATAACCATCTGAAAACTCTACATTCTCTATACCAGTATAATGCATGATTTCATTTATTTTATCTTTAGAAGGAATTTTTGAATTATTAAATTCAGGCCCAAACCCCCAAAGCTTAACTAGAGATAATACCGTAAAATCAAAGCTGCCATCGGAGCTTAAAGAAATACTTGCCGCTTTCTGATAAAGTTCTGAAAATTTAGTGGAAATTTTAGTTGGCATTGTGCTCATATTGTCATTAAATCGCATTAATTCACTGCTTTTAATATAGGTTGAGAATATATTGTTTACGTCGTTTAACAATAAATCAATTTTTTTTTGTAAATGAATGGCATCAATCTCATTATTTGAGCGATTAATTATTGTAATTTGATATGTTGTTCCCATAGTCTCACCAGTAATTTGGAGAGGTTGATTTTTACCACAGTTGAATGCAAATACAAATAGAAATACTAGGAGAGTTTTATAAATATTTGACACAGAAAAACAATATATAAAATTTTAAATTTCTATCTAAAATTTATCGAAGGCAACCATTTCTGGCTCAACTCCTAAATTGTACAGCATATTTTCAACTGCATCTATCATCATAGGTGGACCACACATATAATATTCAATTTCGGTAGAATCTTCATGGTTCTCTAAGTAATTATCGAATAGAACTTGATGAATAAAGCCTTTATAGCCAACCCAATTATCATCTGGCATCGGATCGGACAGAGCAACATTATAGGAGAAGTTAGGAAAATTCTCTTGAATATCCTTAAAGTCATCATCATAAAACATTTCTCTCTTTGATCGAGCGCCATACCAGAAACTAACCTTCCTACCTGTTTTAAGGGTATGGAACAGGTGAAAAAGATGTGATCGCATAGGAGCCATTCCAGCGCCACCTCCGATATAGACCATCTCCTTATCTGAATCTTTAATAAAGAATTCACCATATGGACCTGAAATAGTCACCTTATCACCAGCTTTTAAATTGAATATATACGAAGAAGCAATGCCAGGAGGGACATCATTCCATAATGCCGGAGGAGGAGTTGCAATTCGAACATTCAGCATAACTATATTTCCCTCAGCAGGATGGTTTGCCATAGAATATGCTCTAAATTGAGGTTCGGTATTTCTACCTTTTAAATTCCAAATATTAAATTTATCCCAATCTTCATGATATTCATCATCAATATTAAATTCTTTAAAATCCACTTCGTATTCAGGAATATTAATTTGAATAAATCCTCCAGCTTGGAAATTGATATTTTCTCCAACAGGCAATTCTAGCACCAATTCTTTAATAAAGGTGGCTACATTTTCGTTAGATCTAACTTTGCATTCCCACTGCTGAATACTGAATATTTCATCAGGAACAGTAATTTCCATATCCTCTCGAACTTTTACCTGACACGCCAAGCGCCAATCATCTTTAGCATCTCTTCTTGAGATATGATTTAATTCTGTTGTTAAAATTTGACCGCCTCCCGAATGCACCTGGCATTTGCACTGAGCACAGGTCCCGCCGCCGCCACAAGCAGAAGGAATAAATATACCTTCATTAGATAATGCATTTAATAAAGTATTTCCGGGATTTACCGATGGAGATTTATCACCTGTCTTATTAATCAGTATTTTTACTGCACCTTGCGGTAATAATTTTGATTCAGCAAATATGAGTGTCAACACTAATAAAAGAATTACTGCTGTAAATACAATTATACTAGTTATAGTTATTAGCATAAATTTTCTTTAGAGATTAATTCCTGAAAACGATAAATATGCCATAGAAAGCAAGCCAGTGAGAATCATTGTAATTCCAAGCCCTTTAAGACCATCAGGGATGTTAGAATATTTCAACTTAAATCTGATAGCTGCCATGGAAACAATAGCCAATGCAAATCCTGCTCCAGAACTAACACCAAAAACTGCAGATTCACCAAAATCATATCCCCTTTCATCCATAAACAATGAGGCTCCTAAAATAGAGCAATTAACAGCAATAAGTGGTAGAAATATTCCCAAGGAGTTGTATAATGCAGGGCTAAACTTATCCAATAACATTTCAACCAATTGAACCATGGCGGCAATAGTGGCAATATAGGTAACAAAAGAAAGGAAGCTAAGATCGACATTTGCCAGCTCAGAAATACCAACCCATGTAAGTGCTCCCTTATTTAAAAGATATTCCTTTATAGCCCAATTTAAAGGCACCGTAACACCACTAACAAAAATAACCGCAAACCCAAGACCAATTGAAGCTTCAATCTTTTTAGATATTGCCAAGAATGAACACATTCCCAAAAAATAGGATAGCAATATATTCTCAATAAATATTGTTTTTGTAGCTAAACTCAAATAATGTTCAAGTAATTCCATATTTAATCCTCTACATACTTGGTATATGATCTCTGAGCCCATACGATCAATCCCAATATTATAAAAGCGCCGGGGGCCAATAACATCAATCCATTATTGACATACCACCCCCCATTTTCTAAATATATTGATGAGGGGATTACCGAATAATTAAATAATGTGCCGCTACCTAGCAGTTCTCTAAATATGGACACGATAATGAGCACTGACCCATATCCTGCTGCATTTCCTAATCCATCATACATGGCATCTTTAATATTATTTTGCATAGCAAAAGCCTCTGCTCTTCCCATAATTATACAATTGGTAATAATTAAGGCTACAAAAACAGATAGCTGTTTACTAATATCATACAAATAGGCTTTGAGTAGCTCATCAATTAAAATTACCAGAGAGGCTATTACCGTAAGTTGAACAATAATTCTAATTTTTCCGGGGATACTCTTTCTTAAAAGTGAAATGATTATATTTGAACATACCAAAACAAAAGCCAAAGCCAAAGACATAACAACAGCTTGCTCCATTTTAACTGTTACAGCTAGAGCTGAACAAATACCCAATACCTGTTTAGTGATCGGATTGTTGTCAACCATTGGATCAGAAATTATCGCTTTAATATTTTTATTCACTAATTAGATCTATTTCGCTTTATATAGGGCTCATATCTGAGCAAATCATTTTTAAGAAATTCAGAAACACCCCTTGAAGTGATAGTGGCGCCACTTATACCATCTACACCATGGATTAAAGCATTGCTAGATAGTAGATCACTTGCCTTCCCTTTGACTACTGTAATGGAAACGAGCTCACCTGAACTATTAAATATTTTTTTACCAATAAAATTGTCTTGGAACCATTTTTTTTCTACCTCGCCACCTAGTCCAGGCGTTTCACCATGTTTATAAAAAGAAATTCCCTTAACGGTATTTAAATCCTTTTCAAGAGCGAAATAGCCAAATAAAGTACTCCATAGCCCTTTACCGGCAATTGGAATAATAAATGATTCCGGATTTGAAGCTTTGTAGGCAGGAAAGTATTGAACATTATCTATATAATAATTAATCTGTCCAGTAGATTTATTTTGCACAGATTTCAAATTTTTATTTTCAATATTGGTAACGACATCCCCATTAGCATTAAGAGGAATATTACTGATATTACTTTCATATTCATCTATAATCATATCTGGAGTCATAGTAGCTACATCAATGCCAATACATTTTAAAATATTCTTCTTTTTATCAAGGTCAATATTAAACTCTTGAAGTTCTTTTAATTGTGTAGATGCTAATGCTAATAACAAACTTGCCACCAGAGTTATTATACTAATAAATCGAAAAGTATAGAAATTATTATGCTGCAAAGCGTTTCAACCGTTTTTTAATATGAGATTTCATGACAAAATAATCTATGAGAGGAGAAAAGGCATTGGCAAATAATATTGCCATCATCATTCCCTCAGGATATGCAGGGTTTATTGCCCTAATGACAACACACATAAAACCAATGAGGAATCCATATATCCAACGTCCTCTATCTGTTTGAGCTGCAGAAACGGGATCTGTAGCCATAAAGACTAACCCAAAAGCAAAACCACCCATAACTAAATGATATTCTGCAGGTAGAGATAACATAGAATTAGAGCTCGATACCGCTTCTCCAAAATAATTGGCAAGTTTAGCTGTCAATACCATGCCCAGCAATGTTCCTGCCATAATCCGCCAATTTCCTATTCTAGTAATAAGCAAGAAGATAGCGCCTATTAAAATTGCCAATGTTGAGGTTTCTCCAATTGATCCTGGAATAAATCCATAAAACATATCCCACCAAGTAAATTTATCACCTAATAATTCCACTGCTCTACTGCCCTGTTGAGATACTGCTTGTAGCAATGGTGTCGCCTGGGAAACTCCATTGACCGTCCATACTTTATCGCCTGAAATAGCACCTGGGTATGCAAAGAAAATAAATGCTCGTGCAACCAAAGCTGGATTGAAAATATTATACCCTGTGCCGCCAAAAATCTCTTTACCAATAACAACTCCAAAACTTGTGGCGATGGCAACCATCCATAATGGAATGGTTGGGGGCATGACCAAAGGAATCAATATTCCAGTGACTAAAAATCCTTCATTAATTTCATGTTTCCGAACAACTGAAAATAGCATTTCCCAAAAACCGCCAACTACATATGAAACCAAAATAATAGGAAGAACTACAGGCAATCCTGAAAAGAACATGTCTATTATTGGAGCATCTGGGTTAACCTGTCTTCCCACATTGAATATTCCAAAGAATAATGCAGGCAACATAGCTAAAACCACAAATGACATTACGCGCTTTAGATCAACAGCATCTCGAATATAGGGCCCATTTTCTGTTTTATCAGCTGTTGTAAAGAGAAATGTATCGACCATCTCATAAAGAGGATAAAATTTGGCATACTTCCCATTCCCAACAAAATTAGGTTCAACTTTATCTAATAAATTACGAAGGAATTTCATACTAGCCTTCTACCTCCGCGATATTTAAACCATCTTGAATAATTCCCGAAATATCCATTTTTGAAGCATCTGTAAAAGAGCATAATGCAAAATCTTCAGGATCACATTCATAAATTCCTAATTTTTCCATAGTTTCAATATCACCTGCGATTATAGATTTCAATAACATCGTTGGCAATATATCTAGAGGCATTACTTTCTCAATGGCTCCAATAGGTAGTATTGCACGTTTTCCACCATTCATTGTAGTGGAAAGCACTTTTTCTATTTTTGGAAATAATGTAGATAAAAATGTATAAGATAGAGAATATTTACTCAATCCAGGACCAATCCATCCCAGAAATTCTCTATTTATTTCATCTGGAATGACTGTGAGTGATTCATGATAATATCCAATAGCATTGTCCAATTTTGAAATAGAGCCTGAAAGCACATCACCTGAAATTATGCGAGAATCTTTTTCTACTTTATTTTTGGAAAGAATATCTGATATCAATGTACCGCGGCTTATAGAATAATGCATTCTATGGGAAACAGAGCTCCCGGCAACCGTAATAATTTTTCTATAATTCTGTTTGCCAGTTAAGAAGAGGCTTCCAATTAAGGCAACATCTTGAATAGCAATATACCAAATTGAATCGTCTTTATCTTTAATTGGATCGATTTTCGATACATGAATGCCTACATTACCAGAGGGATGTGGCCCAGAATAAGTATGCTGTTGAACATTTTTCAACTCTGACAATTTAGAATTAACAACTTTTTTGGGACTTAGCAAATTAACTGATCCTGTTGTTAATAATTGTAAAACATTAATTCCTGCCTGAATATTATCTTGGGGAATATTATCAAGAACCACTTCTAAATCAGCTGCAAAAGGTGCAGTAGACATAGTAGAAATAAAAATCGCTTTCGGAGGCATGTGTGGAATGGCAATTTTTGAAAAAGGTCTTCTGCGTAAAGCTGGCCATAATCCAGATTTGCATAATATATCAGTGACATCCGTTGGGTCTAATTCATATATTTTGCCTAAGGCATACTGATCAAATGATATCTCGCCAGCATTTTCATCAACTCGAATGGTTATAGATTCAATTCGCCGTCTTTCTCCGAAGTAAATATCCTCAACAATACCCGCATTTGGCGATGTAAATAATATCTCGGAATTATTCTTATCATTATAAACAGCCTGTCCTTTCTTCAGAGTTTCGCCAACTTTAACCAATAATTTAGGTTTAACCCCAGGAAAATCTGATGGGTGTAATTTTATAAAAGTGCTGTCATTAATATCTTGAACTGATTTAGCAGGCACACCTACCAGCTTTAAATCATGACCTTTTCGAATATGAATGTTCAAATCTGATTAATTATTTTTACTGCGTTTAATTCTATCTCTGCGTTGATTGTATCGTTCCCTGCCTGCAGAAAAACGAGTGTGTTCAATTTCAGTTTCAGGATTCACATCTGATATTTTTTGAGGTTTTCCATTTTCGTTTAGAGAAACAAATGTTAAATAGGCTGAAACAGTATGACAAGTATTGCCAGTTTTAGGATTTTCAGATTCTATTCTAACACCAACTTCCATGGAAGAACCACCTGTAAAGTTCACAGATGATTTTAAAATCATTATATCACCCATTTTAGCAGGAGCTAGAAAATCTAATTGGTCTACACTAGCAGTAACCACCGCAGACCGAGCATGCTTATAAGCCGACATAGCTGCGCACATATCCATGAGGTGCATTACCCTTCCGCCAAGAACATTTCCTAATAAATTTGTGTCATTTGGCAATACCAGTTCATGCATAATAACCTGCGTATCTTTAACTGTCTTCTTACTCATTTAGTGATTACATTCCAAATAAATGGATAGAATTATCAATAAATTCAATGAGAGGCTCCCAATATATGAAAAATAGAAGATTTTGTGCGGAAAATAGAATAATGGACCATTTTATAACTGGATGCGCTTCTACAGCTTCTACGGGCGTATCAACCTCGTCAAGATACATTGCCTTTGCAATGCTGAAATAATAATATAAAGAGACTACTGAATTTAATATTGCAACAACCGCAAGCCAGTAGAATTGTTGGTGCTTAAATAATTCCGCAAATACATACACTTTCCCAACAAATCCGGCTGTTGGGGGTAAGCCCGTTAATGATAATAGTGATAAAATCATGAATGCAGAAAGTATGGGATTAATTTTCCCCATTCCCTTCCAATCATCAATAACATGAGCATTTAATTTGTTTGATGCAAAAATAGCCATATAAAATGCAGAAAGATTCATAAAGAGATAAATGAACAAGTATAGCATTATAGCCCTCACTGCTTCAGGACTTATAAATACAAAAGCCATTAACATAAATCCCACATGAGAAATGCTTGAATATGCTAAAAGTCTTTTCACATCCTTTTGCTGAATAGCAAGAAGATTTCCCAATGTCATAGTGATGGCAGATGCTACTGCAATTAAAGCCGGCCAATTAATTCCATCTAGCGTTACTGCGCCTTCTGAAATTCCCCCAACGGTAAACATTGTATAAAATATTCGAATTAAAATAGCAAATCCTGCTGCTTTTGGTGCAACAGATAGAAATGCAGTAATTGGAGTTGGCGCACCTTCATAGACATCCGGGGTCCAAAAATGAAAAGGCACCATAGATATTTTATAACCAAATCCTGCTAGAATTAAAATTAGAGGAAAATATATTGTGAGAGGAAACTCAATAATTTGAAGAGCACTACTTATGCCGGAAATATCTGTTGAACCTGTAATACCATATAAAATACTTAAACCAAATAACATGAGCCCAGAAGCTAAAGATCCGAAAATTACATATTTTAAAGAGGCCTCATTTGACTCTTTGTCATTCTTTAACATTCCAGCAAGGATATAGCTGGGGATACTTACCAATTCAATAGATATATAGATCATTAGAAGATTCACTGAGGATGACATGAGAAATAACCCTAGTAGCACAATTAATAGCAAGGCGTTGTATTCAGATGCATATTTTCTATCAAGCTGTCTATCAAACCTTGAAATCAATATTATGGAACATGTGGCAAATAGGAAAATATATTTAAAATAGTGAGAAAAAGGGTCCAAAGTTATCATTCCCATAAACAGACTATGAGACTCTCCGTAATTTTGACAAAGAAAAAAGGAGGATGCAACAATTGAAGCAAGGGCTAAATTAAATGTGTAAGACTTCGTGGAAGGAATAATATCCAAAATGATAATCAGCAATATAGCTGAAATCATAATTAACTCAGGAATATAATATGATAAGCTACTAAGGTTTGACATAATTATACTGCTATATTACAGATTGCACTATTTGAATAATGCCATCCATTGCCGGAGCAATCATATTCAACAATGGTGCAGGATACACCCCAAACCATAGGACAATGATAGCTAGCGGGATTATAGTTATAAGCTCACGCCCAGTAATATCAGTTAAATCCTTATATACTTCATTTAGTGGTCCCAGGAATATTCTTTGATAGGCTCGTAAAAAGTAGATGGCATTCAATAGTATACCTAATGTTCCGATAATAGTCAGGGTTCTAAATACACTAAATCCGCCGATGAAACACATTGCCTCACTTATAAAGCCTGACATTGCCGGCAAGCCAAGTCCGGCAAAAAATGCCATTGCTATAAATGCAGTATAAACAGGAACCTTTGCCCCAATACCGCCGAATGCAATTTGCCCAGCCAACTCAGGCTGCTTATAATCTTGAGGGAAAATAATCCAGCGATGGTGAGCTCTTTCATAAATCATGCCAACTAATAGAAAGAGCATAGCAGTAATTGTACCATGATTAAACATTTGCATCAGCGCACCATTTAATCCTGCCTGAGCACCTTCCGGGCTTTCACTGACGACAGCTGCCATTCCAAGCAGTACGTAGCCCATATGACTTACGGATGAATATGCAACCATCTTTT
This sequence comes from Fidelibacterota bacterium, assembly GCA_030748955.1. Taxonomy (GTDB): domain Bacteria; phylum Fidelibacterota; class Marinisomatia; order SCGC-AAA003-L08; family D37C17; genus D37C17. The sequence goes on from JASMKZ010000017.1 coordinate 18,998, forward strand.
TCATATCTATTTGGGCGATGGCATTAACAGCACCCCATATGATATTGATGACACCTAGGACGGCAAGTATATAGGAAAAGTTTACCACTTCACTAGGAAGCAGTGGGTAGCTAATTCTTAGCAGGCCATATGTACCCATTTTAAGCAATACTCCCGCTAGAATAACAGATATAGCCGTAGGCGCCTCAACATGAGCCAATGGAAGCCAGGTATGAAATGGGAACACAGGTACTTTTATTGCAAATCCTATAAAGAGTGAGATCCATATGAGGTATTTCACACTCATTCCCCATATCTCTGCATCAATGCTTCCAGCAGTCTGGATAAGCGTAATTAGGCTAAAGGTATGGGGGTCTGAATAGTAATACAATGCCAGCATTGCCAACAACATAAATACAGAGCCGAACAAAGTGTACAAAAAGAATTTAATAGCAGCATACATGCGTTGCGGGCCACCCCAAATCCCGATCAGGAAATACATGGGAAGCAACATTACTTCCCAAAAAATATAAAAGAGGAAGAAATCCATAGATAAAAACACTCCCATCATTCCAGCATCTAACAATAAAAATAAAGAGAAATACCCAAGAGCCTGTTTTTCAATATTCCAGCTTGCAATTATACATATACATGAAAGAAGAGCCGTAAGCAGCACCATTGGCATACTTAAACCATCAACCCCTAAATAATATTGAATATTAAAATGGGTAATCCAATCTAATTGTACAGTAAATGGAGATTCCGCAATTGACATTGCAGGATTGAAATTTGAATATAAAACCCATGCCAAAACCAATTGGAGGGATGTTGTGACTAGTGCTATCCATTTATAAATATGTGGATTTTCTTTCCCATACAGTTTTGCAAACGGGAGCATTAGTAGTGCACCAGCAACTGGTAGAAATATTAATAATGTGAGTATTGAAGACTCCATATTATCCTCTTTTTAAAATTGTTGAAAAATAATGATGAGCAGCAATAATCCCATAATACCTCCAAGGAGATAATTCTGCACAACACCATTCTGTGTTAATTTAAGATTCCTTCCAAAATATTGTGTAAGTCGACCACATCCATCTACAATCTTCTGATCTAGCCAGTTGTAATCTGCTTCTCCAGATTTATCTGAAAGCTTAATGGTGATCCAACCCCATCCATCAATAAATTTCTGATCATATAAATCCCAATCTAACTTGGAGCATAACCAGGAAAAAGCAAGAAATGGTTTATATAGTAGAATATTATAAATTTCATCAATATAAAATTTGTTAAATGATAAATTGTATAGTTTAACTTTATTCAAAGTATTAGCCACTTTTTTGGCATCGATACTTTTAGATAAATAAAAAAGTATAGCCATTAATATTCCAATGCCGGCCACCGCCAGAGAAATCATCATTGCTGAATGGTGAGCATGATGCAAGCCTTCCTCAACTTCATGCATATTCAAACCAGCTACATTTTCAACCATTGGCACTGCATGAGTGAACCAACCATGACTATCAAATGGATTTATTGTAGAAGGCAATGTAAAGAATATTGCGAAGCTTAATGTAGCTAATAGTATAAGGGGAAATGTCATTTTAAATGGGGATTCATGAACATGTGAATAAATATCTTTATTTTGAGAATTGCCAAAGAAAGTCATGAAAATCAATCTAAACATATAAAAAGCAGTAATTACTGCAGCACCAAACCCTGCAATTGGCAAAAATAAGGACCACCCATGGTGGTGGTGGTAATATGATAATGAGCCCGCCAAGACGGCATCTTTAGATAAAAATCCTGAGAAAAATGGAACCCCTGAAATCGCAAGAGTAGAAATGAACATTGCCCAGAAAGTAATGGGCATTTTATCTCTCAATCCGCCCATATTTCGCATATCCTGGGGATCTGTATCATGATCTTTCAATTCATGTAGAGCATGATGCATTGCATGAATTACCGAACCACTGCATAAAAAGAGACATGCTTTAAACATGGCGTGAGTGGTAAGGTGGAAAAATCCGGCCTGATAGGCCCCAACTCCTAAGGCCATAATCATATAGCCTAATTGGCTGACTGTCGAATAGGCTAAGACCCTTTTTATATCATTTTGAGTTATGGCAATAATGGCTGCTATTAAAGCGGTAATTCCGCCAACGTATGCAATGATCTCTAAGGCATCCGGAGTTAATATTGGGAAAATACGAACAACCATATAGACTCCAGCTGCCACCATCGTTGCAGCGTGAATTAACGCACTTACCGGAGTAGGGCCTTCCATTGCATCGGGCAACCAAATATGAAGTGGAAATTGTGCTGACTTTCCAACAGCACCCATAAATACTAACACTCCAGCAATAGTTAACAATGTCATATCTCCAGAAAATGCACCATTTTGAACACCTTCAATTAATCCGGAAATTTGGAATGAACCAATCTCGAAAAAGAGGATCATAATTCCGATAAACATGCCAATATCTCCCACCCTATTTGTGAGAAAAGCTTTCTTTGATGCATTGGCAGCACTTTCTTTTTCAAACCAAAATCCAATAAGGAGATATGAACTCAGTCCCACCAATTCCCAAAATATATACATCATTACGAGACTATCTGCCAATACAATACCGTTCATTGAGAATGTAAAAATTCCCAAAAAGGCAAAATAGCGAGAATATCTGGGATCATCTTTCATATATTCCACGGAATATAAATGTACTAAAAATGAAATAAGGGCCACAACTAACAACATTATTGCCGCCACGTTATTGATAAGAAATCCTAAATCTACACTGAATTTACCCGTAGTAAACCATTGTATAGATGTTTCAAGAATAGGCTCCGCTCCATAATGAAATACATTGGAAAAAAAGCGGATTGCTATAGCAAGCATTCCACCAATAAGTACTAGTGAAACCAAGTGCGCTTTATCTCCAATTTTTTTACCAAATAAGATGAGAATGGAAAAAGATAAAAGGGGCAAAAATAGATTTAGTAATGCCAGGGTTAAATTTGAATTATCCATCATCAACCTTTTAATAAGTCAGCATCATCAACGTCAACACTGCCAACATTTTTAAATAAATTAATCACAATTGCCAATGCAACTGCAGCTTCTGCAGCAGCCAAAACAATTACAAAAATACTGAATACATGACCATCTAAATTTTGCATTCCTCCAAATCTATTAAAAGCAATAAAGTTGATATTTGCGGAATTTAAGATTAATTCAATGCCCATGAGTATTGCAATTGCGTTTTTCCTTGTCACTACGCCATAAATTCCCATGGAGAATAACATGGCGGCAATTGTTAAGTATGATTGAAGAGAGTCCATCAATTCCTCCTCGATAATAATGCAGCACCCATCAAGGCTGCTAATAATAAGATAGAAATTATTTCAAATGGTAAAAGGTAATCTGTTAAGAGTAATTTCCCTATAGTTCCCACTGTCGCATCTCGAGATTGCTCACTGCCAATATTCCAGGGAGTATTGAAAATAACTGCTACTTGCATAACAAATATTGCAAATGCTCCCATTCCCCCAATAAACTGATTGGCGCTACTTGACGCAATACTGGGAGAATCAATTTTACTAGTGAGCATTACACCAAAAATAATCAACACTAAAATACCACCTACATAAATTACAATTTGCGTAGCTGCAATAAAATCAGCATATAGAAAAACATATAATCCCGCTGTTCCAAACAGAGTAAATAAAAGTGATACCGCTGAATGAATCAAATTAGGAGAAAATACAACCCAAAATGCTGATGCAATTACCAAAACAGCTATGAATAAAAATAAGTTCTCAGCCATTAATTTTCACTTTTCAGTTTATTTAGGATTGCATCCGTGGCATCATCCAGCTTTCCTGCTTCTGTTAAACCAAGACGGAGATCAGCAATTACTTCCGTTCTTGTTTTGCCAGCTCTCTTCCCTACCATAAATATTTTCTTGGCCATGCCTCGGGTCATTTTATCATCAATGCCATTTAAATCTGAAATCTCAAACAGAGGCAAATCTCCTTTTGGCTCTACTGCAGCCTCCTCAGCAGATTCGGATAGCGTTGCTACTTCAACAGGTGCTGAAAGTTCTACAGAAGCTCCAGAAAATGAATTTAATAAGTCTTCAGCAGCAGCATCTAATTTCCCTGCATCAGCAAGTGTCTTGCGGACAGCTTCCACTTTATCTTCGCCAGAGCGTTTGGCAGCGATGAAAGCTTTTTTAGCAGTCCCTCTTACCATCTTATCTTCAATAGCATTCAGATCTTTTATATCAAATTCTTTCATTTCAACAGCTTCTGGAGTATCAGGAACACTTTCCACCTTAATATCTCCCCCTGCCTCCACTGCTGGCGCAACGGCTTTCGAGGGTGATACTGACAATCTATCTAAAATAGACTGAATTTCATCGGACATTTTCCCAGCTTCACTTAGTGCCTGAGCTACATCAGCTAATATTGCCACGGCATCTTTGCCCGCTCTTTTGGCAGCCATAAATGCTTTCTTAGCAATACCTCTGCACATCTTATCAGATATACCATTAAAAGATTTTATTTCAAGCTCACCAGAACTTTCAGTGGTTTGCGCAGCAGGCTTTGTAGTTGAAATAGGAGCGCCAGTTTTAATGGGAGCTGCAGTGGGTTCAGGCTTAACAGATTTTACCTCGCCTTTTAATTGAACTCCATCATTATGTTTTGTCAGTGTAGCATCCCTTTGATCCAGCCATTTTTCTCCACCAGCATCTCGAATTGCTTCATCAGTAGTGTCTGCAAAATCAAAGATCATCCCATCTCTCTTATATTGACTAAATTCATAATCAATTTCATGTTTTTCAGCATTTGGGCCGCCTACCATGTAAATACAATCTTCAGGACATGGAAAAACACATAGATTACAGTACATACATTCAGACATATCAATTGTAAAACGACTTACAATCATTTTTTTCTGTGTGTCGTTGGATGTCATTCCACAATCAATCTCACTTCCCTTAGGCGGTTTAATGGAATCAATTTTTATGCAATCTACAGGGCAGGCTCGCTCACACTGCATACAGGCAATACAATCATCAATATCTACGTGGAGGCGTGAACGTATCAGATTGTATTCGGAGTGATTGAATCCAATATTTCGCTCTGGAATTGGCCATTTTTCATGAGGATACTGCAATGTTGCAACCAATTCCTTTTTATTTCTGAAATGATCCATGGTGAGTTTCATTCCCGTTAAAAATGATTTCACACCATAAACAATATTGTTTAAATACTCACTCATTTAAAAAATTAACTCCCATAAACTCACGAAAAATAAATTTGCAAGTGCAAAAGGGATAAATACCTTCCAGCATACATACATTAATTGATCAACTCTCAGCCTTGGAAAAGTCCAACGGAACCACATCATTATAAAAATAAGGATAACGGCTTTAAATGATACCCAGAAGAGCCCAAGTAGCGGACCATCTAAAATATACCATGATTCAGGAAAAATATTGATTAAATGCAGAGGTGACAGCCATCCACCCAGAAACACAATAGATGCAACTATACAGACAATGAGCATATTTGCATATTCACTGAGAAAAAACAATGCCCATCTGAATCCTGAATACTCAGTCATCCACCCTGCCACTAATTCTGATTCTGCTTCAGGAATATCAAATGGAGTACGATTTGTTTCCGCAACAATAGATATAAAGTATATGAAAAAAGCTAGGAATGTAAAGGGACTGTGAAAAATAAACCATCTATTAGACTCCTGCCATTGAACAATATCTCCTAAGTGAAGACTGCCAGAAACAATCACTACGAGCAATAGCGATAATCCAATAGGGATTTCATAGCTGATAATTTGAGCCGCTGCCCTCATAGCACCGTACAATGACCATTTATTATTAGAAGACCATCCAGCTAAGATTATTCCAATGACTCCAATAGAGCTCATAGCCACAATGTAAAATAGGCCAATATTAAAATCTGAAATTACAATATTTTGGGCAAATGGAACGCCAATAAAGGTTAAGAATGCACCACTGAAAATTATAAAAGGTGCCAATATCATAAGAAACTTATCAGAACTTTTTGGAAGTATATCCTCTTTCGTTAAGAGCTTAATAGCATCAGCCAAGGTCTGCCCAATTCCACCCCAAAACTTTTTGCCACCTTTAAAGCCTAATATGCCCACCTCCATTGGCCCTAATCTATCCTGCATAAATGCAGAAACTTTTCTCTCAAAATAGACGGCAACCAATGCATTAACTGCCATAACTAAAAATATTACGGTTCCACCAAGCAGGGCAATTAGGGATAGCAGCATAAACAGATCTAAATTCAAGAATGCTAACGATTGCTGTAATGAGTCAAAAATAGAGGTCATCTATCTATTTCTCCCAATACAATATCAAGGCTACCCAATATTGCAATTACATCTGAAATCATCCATCCTTCCGATATTTCGCTTAAAACCGATAAATTACAAAACGCAGGTGAACGCATTTTCAAACGCATGGGAATATTTTTTCCATTACTCATAATATAAAACCCAACATCACCTCTTGCAGATTCATATCGGCCATATACTTCGCCGGCATTGGGTCTAATTTTCTTTGGCAGTGCTGCATGCACATCTCCATCTGGAAGCTGAGCACAAGCCTGGCGAATAATTTTAGCCGATTCTCTCATTTCCAATACACGGACATAGTAGCGGTCCCAAGTATCGCCAATAGTACCCATTTCACCTCTACCTAGAGGTACATCAAAATCAAATTTACTATAAATAGAATAGGGTTCATTTTTCCTCAAATCAAAATTAACACCACTCCCCCTGAGGCTTGGCCCTGAAACTCCAAAATTGATTCCCACTTCCGGAGGCAGAATACCTACATCAGCTGTGCGCTCAATAAATATTTTATTCGTTGTAAGCAGATTATTTAATTCATCAATTTGTGGATCAAAATAATCTAAAAAGTCTAATGTTCTCTCAATAAATTTGGGAGGCAGATCATGAGAAACGCCACCAGGCCAGATATAGTTGTATAGTAAACGAGCACCACATAAGGTTTCAAAAAGATCTAACACCCTCTCCCTATCTCGAATAGTCCACGTAAAGGGAGTAATTGCTCCAACATCCAGGCCAAAAGTGCCAACGGCAACCAAATGACTGGCAATACGCTGCAGTTCTGCAATAATTACTCGAATGTATTCCACCCTACCTGGAAGTTCAATATCCAACAACCTTTCTACTGCGATAGAGTATGCATGATCCATATGCATAGAAGCCAAATAATCACAACGATCTGTAAAAGGAACTATTTGTTCATAGGAAAGCTTTTCACAATGTTTCTCAAAACAACGATGAAGGTAGCCAATAATGGGTTCGATTTTGGACACTACTTCCCCATCGGTATGAATTTTTAGTCGTAATACGCCGTGGGTACTGGGGTGCTGTGGCCCCATATTGAGTACCATTTCGCCGGTTTCTATGACTGATTTATCTATTAAATTTGCTTCCATCAATCCCAATACGATTTATCTTTTGGAACGGGCAGACCATGGTAATAATCTGGCTCTTTATAATTTTTACGGAGTGGATAGCCTTCCCAATCATCAGATAATAGAATTCGTCTTAAATCTGGATGGCCTTCAAACTTGATCCCCATCATATCATAGGCTTCTCGTTCATGCCAGTCTGCTGCCTTCCAGAGTTCTGCCACAGAGGGAATGGATGTACCGTCTTCAACTTCAACCCAAACTTCAAGATAATGGCTATTGACTGTAGAATAAAAATTATAAGCGGCACCATAAACTTTATTATCTCCCTTGTCATAAGCAGAAATACACATAAGATAATCAAAATTGAGCTTGGATTCATTTTTCAGTATTGAGGAAATTTCAGACCAATTTTCAGGGGATACTAAAATGACCGTTTTACCTTCTATTACTGAAGATTTTCCATTTGCCTTATTATCTAAAAATGCAACTATTTCTTCAAACGTCATATTATGCATGGCTCCGAAGTGGGGTTTCGGTTTTAATTTTTTTCTGCAGTTCCAATAATCCTTGCAATAATGCTTCAGGTCGAGGAGGACAGCCTGGAATGTACACATCAACCGGCACTACTAAATCAACACCCTTCAATACATGATAGCCATGCTGCCAATAGGGCCCGCCACTGTTTGAACAAGACCCCATAGAAATTACATATTTAGGATCAGACATTTGTTCATATAAGCGCTTAACACGTTCTGCCATTTTCAGGGTAACCGTTCCGGCAACAATCATTACATCAGACTGCCTGGGCGTGGCACGAGGCATTGCACCAAAACGCTCCAGATCATGCCGTGGAGCTGCAGCCGCCATCATTTCAATAGCGCAACATGCCAAGCCAAATTGAAAATACCACTGCGAATTGGCTCTGGACCAATTGATGAGTGTATCTAATTTTTCAACAATAATATTATCTTTATCAAATTGCTCTAATAATGTGGGATCCATTAGCTTGACTCACCTTCAGTTTTAAGATTAGCATATCGACCTTTTCCATATCGGACATTCATTTTCACCCAGTCTAAATCCCCTTTAGCCCAAACGTATACGAATCCCACTACTAGAATCAGGACAAAAATGAATGCTTCAATAAATGCCAGCAGACCTAAGTCCTGAAAAACAACTGCCCAGGGGAAAAGAAATACTATTTCAACATCAAAGATCAGGAAAATAAGAGCAACAACATAAAAACGGATGTTGAATTTAACCCAGGCTGAACCCTCAGGTAATTCGCCACATTCGTAAGAGATAAGCTTATCACCACCTTTATTGTGTCGGGGCGACAGAAGATGCTGTAAACCTAGTGGAACCCCTATGAGTACAGCTGCTAAAACGGTAAATATTATTATTGGTAAAAAGTCCTGATACAAAAATATATCGCTCTGATAGAGTATTAAATTTAGATAGTTAAAAAATAACCAAACAACCTCTATTCATAAATATTGCAGAGATTTTTTTCATTTTTGGATATTCATAGAAATACCTAATAATTTTATAGAGATGTTTAATACCCTATTTAATCGATTAATAATTACCATAACCCCCTTTCTTCCTCGCCGTATCGTATGGAAGATTGCCGGTAGATACGTTGCAGGAAAAACCAGCGCTAAAGCATTAGCAGTAGTTCGTCAGTTAAATGATAAAGGTTACTCAGCAACAGTAGATATTTTAGGGGAACATACTCATTCTAAAAGTGAAGCTGCAGAAATCACCCGTGAATATATGAATATTTATGATGAAATTTCTGAACAGAAATTGGATTGCAATATCTCCATAAAGCCTAGCCATATTGGTCAGGATATCAGTAATAAAATTCTACAAACCAATGTAGATAAGCTGCTTGTAAAAGCAGAGGAAACTAATAATTTCTTAAGAATTGATATGGAAAGTTCTGCTGTTACAGATAATACTATTTCATTATATAAAAACTGTCGCAGAAAATATAAACATGTAGGAACCGTCTTTCAGGCATACCTCTATCGCAGCCAATCAGATTTAGAGAAGCTCACTCAAGATGGTAGTTTTAATTTCCGCCTGTGCAAAGGAATTTATAAAGAACCACCCTCTATTGCCATCCAGAGACGAGGGAAAATTAACAGCAATTTTTTAAAACTTTTACGCTTTGCTTTTGAAAAAGAGATTTATGTGGCTATTGCCACCCATGATTTAGATATTTTGAAATCAGTCTACGCCCTCATTAGTGAACTTAATATATCTACGGATAAATTTGAGTTTCAGGTTTTATACGGTGTTCCCATGTCTGGATGGCTGGAAAAACACTTAAAGAATAACTTTAAGGTGCGCGTATATATACCCTTTGGAGTGGACTGGTATGCCTATTCTATTCGTCGCCTAAAAGAGAACCCAAATATTGCCGGCTACATTTTGAAAGATTTATTTAGGAGATAATTAAAGTAGAAAAGGGGATTCTGTTTCCAGAACCCCCTTTTCGGAGAAAAACAATA
>JASMKZ010000180.1 GCA_030748955.1 Fidelibacterota bacterium
GCAATGGTTCGATTTAGCCAGCTGTGCTCAAGAGCTTCGCCCTCTTTCATGCCAAGTTTTTTCATCATGCTGGCTGTTTTATCAGAGGCAAAAATTTTCATAAGACTGTCTTCTAGAGACAAATAAAACCGAGTAGAGCCTACATCTCCTTGGCGAGCACAACGCCCGCGTAATTGATTATCTACACGTCTAGACTCGTTTCGTTCGGTGCCAACAACATGAAGCCCTCCAGAATTTATGACAGCCTCATGCTTTTCTTTCCATGTTAGTTTTTCAGCGCTCGAAGCCTCTTCGGACAAGCGACCGCCTAAAACAATATCGGTGCCTCTTCCTGCCATATTGGTTGCAATGGTTACGGACTTAGGGGCGCCAGCGTTGGCTATAATTTCTGCTTCGCGCTGATGCTGTTTAGCATTAAGAACTTCGTGCTTAATGTTGTCTTTTTTGAGCAGTAAAGAAATGCTCTCGGAGCTTTCGATGCTGCTTGTACCAACCAAAACAGGCTGTTGGGTTTTCTGACAAGCCTTTATATCACCAACAATTGCCTCAAGTTTTTCTTCCATGGTCCCATATATTAAGTCCGACAGGTCGCTACGACAAGATTTTACATTGGGTGGAATCACAACCACTTCAAGACCATATATGTCTAGCAGTTCTGGCGCCTCTGTTTCGGCGGTTCCCGTCATCCCTGAAAGTTTGTTGTAGAGCCTAAAGTAGTTTTGATAAGTAATAGAGGCCAAAGTTTGGTTTTCTTGT
>JASMKZ010000181.1 GCA_030748955.1 Fidelibacterota bacterium
CACGCTATGGTCTTGAAGGTGTATTTGTCGATCATAAAACTTTTAAAAAACTATCTATGATAGAAGCAGTTAAGAATCTTTATATGTTAGTAAAACCAGAAATACATTCTTTAGGATTAAAAAAGTACCAAAATACATTAGAAGAAATATTAATTAATGGCACAGGATCAAAAAAACAAAGAAAACTCTATGTAAGTTCAAAAAATTTTGCACATATGTTAAAATCTTTGAAAGAACAATTTTACCATTAAATTGATCTTGTTAAATTATTAATGTTAGCATAAATACAAGTAAACAAAGGAATGCCCTCGTGGTGAAATTGGTAGACACAAAGGACTTAAAATCCTTGCCCTTTTGGGAGTGCCAGTTCGAGTCTGGCCGAGGGCACCACTAAATGATCAAACCTCATATAGTTTTTGATAAAAACAATTTTTCTATAAGAATAAAAAACTTTTTATACAAAAAACTAAAAAATCATTCTGTTGCAAATAGTAATTTAATAATTGTAATTGGTGGTGATGGCTTCATGCTTGAAGCACTTAAAAAATACAACAAATATAAAAAACCTTTTTATGGAATTAATTCAGGAAATTATGGTTTTTTAATGAATAAATTTTCACCAAAAAATACTATAAAAAATTTATCAAAAGCTAAAATGATTACTATTTCTCCTTTAGAATTAATTGTAAAAAATAAACAAGGATTAAAAAAAAAATCAATTGCAATTAACGAAGTTTCAATTTTAAGACAAAGT
>JASMKZ010000182.1 GCA_030748955.1 Fidelibacterota bacterium
TCCAAACATGAGTCCTTGGTCACCTGCACCTTGTTCTCGGTCATTTTCCTCGTCAACACCTTGAGCTATCTCGGGGCTTTGCTCATCTATATATAATTTTACTTCAACAGTATCAGCACAGAACCCTGATTCAGGATTATTATAACCAATGCGTTTAATAGTATCCCTTACAATTTGTTCGTAATCGGGATGATTCTCTATTGATATTTCACCTGAGACTACAACCAGATTTGTAGTGGTAAGGGTTTCACAGGCGACTCTGCCGTTGGGATCATTTGCTAATATGGCATCCAGAATTGCATCTGAAATTTGATCACAGACTTTGTCAGGATGCCCCTCAGTAACTGATTCTGAAGTGAATAAGTATTTGTTCATGTTCTTTTTGCTTTCCTATTTAGTCTAGTAATTTACGATGGTTTAGTTATTTAATGTCTTTAATACTTTAGTTACAGGACCTGCTCCGCTCATGATATAAAAATGGATATTTTTTATACCCTTATTCAGTAGATCTTCACATTGTTTTATAGTCCAATTTATCCCAATATCTTTACAATGGTCAGGTGAGGCTTCAATTTCATCGGATAGCTCCGAAGGAATGTTTACATAGAAATTTTTAGGAATATTGGTGAGTTGTTTTGAATTACTAATAATTTTAAGTCCGGGAATTATGGGAACTTCAATACCTGCTTCTCTACATTCCTTTTCAAAATTCAAAAACACCTCATTTTCAAAAAACATCTGGGTTACAAT
>JASMKZ010000183.1 GCA_030748955.1 Fidelibacterota bacterium
AGGGAGGTCTTCCTTGCTCAGTGATATTTTTACAGATCATAAACTTTCTCAATATGATAAAGTGACTCAACCTGTAATTGTGGATAGTAACGATACCATATTATGGATTCCAGGTCTTTTGCATGGTGAAATCAAAGATAAAGAATTTAAAACAGGAAATACATTAGTAACATGGCTTCATCAATAATTATTCCAGATGGCTATCCTTTTGAAGGGGCGCATCTTGAAGAAGTAATTTCCCCTAAGGAAATTCAAGATCGTATCAGTCAAATTGGCAGGGATATTTCTAAAAAATACAAAGGAAAGATTCCAATTATAATTGGTGTCTTAAACGGGGCATTTCTCTTCATGGCTGATTTAGTGCGCCATTTGGACATTGAATTTGAAGTTGATTTTTTAAAAATTGATTCTTATGGAGACAGCACAAAAAGTTCAGGCACCGTCCGGTTGTTGAAGGATATAAGCGCTGATATAACCGGAAGAGATGTAATAATTATTGAAGATATTGTGGATACTGGCTTATCACTCACCTTTTTAAAACACAGAATGGAAGAAGCATCACCAAAATCCCTTGCCTTTGCTTCATTTTTGTATAAACCTGAAGTAGCAAAGCATGACTTTCCAATTGATTGGGTAGGATTTGAAATTGATGAAAGATTCTATATTGGATATGGTTTAGATTTAAAACAAATATTTAGGGGACTTCCCGGTATTTACGCACTTAATGAGGAAAACACATAGTT
>JASMKZ010000184.1 GCA_030748955.1 Fidelibacterota bacterium
AACTTGTAGCTCATATAGATTTTGAATATTTTCAATCACTTGATGATGTATATGGTTGTCCTGATTGTAATGATGGAGGTGCAGAATTCATTGAGATAATATATGAAGGCGTTACTAAACAGGTTACTTTCGAGGCTTATACAGAAATTGATGGTATACAAGAATTAACTATACTTTTACGAGATTTACGAGATGAGTATTGGAACCAGATTAATGAAAATCAAGAATGTTACTTAATACCTGAAGCAGGACCTTGTGATGGTATCTGTACAACATATTATTTTAACCAAGATTCCAATGAATGCGAAGAGTTTATATTTGGATGCTGTGGACCTGAAGCATTTGATACTTTGCAAGAATGTCAAAATATTTGTGAATAAATAACTAATCCATCCTGCTTTGGGAGCAGGGGGTCGCAGGTTCGAATCCTGCCACCTCGACAACAAATTAGAAAGCCTCTTTTATAGAGGCTTTTTTGTTTTAATGGGGAAGATGTAGAACATTCTTATAAATTTATTTATATAGTTTTATTTTGCAGGTTAGATATAATAAAAGAGGATTATTGAAAATTTATTATCCAGTGATATGTCTTTTAAGTGCTCTAGCAATGAATCTTAGTTTTTCTCTTGTGGGAAATCTTCCAAGATTTGTTTTTACAACACCCTTTGTTAGATAGGTTTTTTTTGAATAATCAATAATTACATCTACAAGAACTGGTATTTTCTCTCTT
>JASMKZ010000185.1 GCA_030748955.1 Fidelibacterota bacterium
TGGCGATACCATCCGTGCCCACAAGTAGCAGTCCATCTCCAGCTGCAAATTGATTATGAGGGATTACATTAATTAATTCTTCATAGGCAACATCTTCTGCAAGTATTAAGCCTGACTGTTCTGCAAAATACATTCCATGATCATGACAGGAAATACAATTTGGGGTCCAAATACTATCTTGAATAACATCCCATGTTGAATTCTGTCCCATTAAATAACATAATGAAAAAGAGAGAATGATAATTGTTCTATTCATAATTATTAATCATACAAAAAGGTTTGCTAATATAAAAACTAAATTTTTTTATATTTGCCAATTCCACAAACAAAAAACCCCGGGTGACCGGGGCTGGATGAACAATTAAACATAATTTGTTTACATATCTTGTAAATAATCTGACAACAGCAGCAAATCAAAAATATCTACTTCTGAATCAAAATTAATGTCTGCTGCACTCACTGATTCATTTCCAACTATTACAAAAGAGAGTAGCATCTCAAAATCAGAAATATTAACTACACCATCATTATTTATATCATATGGTAGATTATCAGTCTGTTCATCCACTGGCAAGAAATTATGAATCACTCTCAAACCTTCTACTTCCCAATTTGATACCACTATTTCAGGTGTGAAATCCATATTTAAATCTGCTGTCGCAATAGATAGTGGAAAGTTCCCTATACCTAATTCCATTTGCTCTTCAAGTATTATATTCCCTTCAGTAC
>JASMKZ010000186.1 GCA_030748955.1 Fidelibacterota bacterium
TCCTTTATAATCCTTTCCAGGGGAATAAATAATTATTAGGATGTAATTATCAGCCCTAATAAGGAACAGGATAAATCCAAACATCAAGCCCCACATTCGTGGGGTTTTTTGTTTGTAAAGATGATGATGGGTAGATTTGGATATGAAAAATTTCTATAAAAATGCTACAACTATTACTGGAGTGCTAATTATCATAAATGTGATAGTTGGGTTAAAGTTTGATTATAAGTGGTCAGATTATATTAATGGTGTTTTAGTTGTGGTACTCATTTTAACTGGTAGTAATTATTTTTCTCAAAAGAATACTACACATAGTAATACTGTAAGTAACAAAGAAGAATAGCAGCCCCACATTCGTGGGGTTTTTTGTTTCTTTTTCTTTTATTCTTATATTCACCGATAAAGAAAAAATGATAAGGAGAATTTATGAATTTACAAATGATTTTTCGAGTTAATGGAGGCATCCTATTCATAAATGGATTGAGTTTCCTTTTATTAACTGAAACATATTTGGGAATGGCTGGTTTCGATATGACTCCTGAGTTACAAACGTTGGCTCAAGCAATGGGGGTTTCACTTATTTCAATTGGGCTATTATCTTGGAGAACGCCAGATATTGCAGGTGAAGCTATGACTTCATATGGTCAACTATATGCAGTCATAGGTGCTTTATGGGTATTACTTATTGGATATCATGCTGCTACAGGACAAGCATCGGGTCCTCCT
>JASMKZ010000187.1 GCA_030748955.1 Fidelibacterota bacterium
AGTATGAAGAAGCAATTAATATGCTGCCCCAAAATAGGTAAAATACTATTTTATTCATTCGTAATCACACCCAACAATAAGTAATAATATAATTAGTCTGCGAATCATAGGGGTTTTTATAGGGGGTTAGTTGTTTTTTGTCGAATCTGTAGGACAATGGCTTGCACCTTCATCCATATCAAAACAGATATCCATACAATTACACCATTCATCTGTATACTCTTCATCAGATTTACACTCTTCTTTACATTCTTTCTCAATTTGTTTTACCATTTGGTTTATAGAAAATTTTGCAGAAAAGATTGTTAATTGAGTGCAAGATGATAAGAAAACAATAAGTAATAATATAATTAGACTGCGAATCATAGGGGGTTAGTTAGTAATTACCTTTATATCACTCATATTAATATGATAGCTTTTTAAGGGGTAATGATAATACAGGAATTAAAGATAAACTATGCAGTTTGCTTTGTAATTCATAATTATATGTTAGATTAGATATGAACGATACATAAACTTTTAATCTATAGTCGGAAGATTTCTCTTTATTAATTTTACCAATACCAATACCAACTGGCGGGAAAACAGTACCTTTCTTAAGGCAATTCCACATGTCAAGGCATTCCACATCAGAAAGTATTGTACCAATATCGAATTTTGTAAAATATGTTATTTGTAAATCCAAATATTTTTTTACTAATTTATTTTTCAATTTCATGTTATGA
>JASMKZ010000188.1 GCA_030748955.1 Fidelibacterota bacterium
TCACGTTGAGCATGATTGATTTAACAACATTAGAAGGGAAAGACTCCCCTGGAAAAGTGAAACAGCTATGCTACAAAGCTGCGCACCTTCATGATCAATATCCTGATTTACCTAACGTGGCAGCCATTTGCGTGTATCCAACCATGGTGCCGATTGCAAAAAAAGCGCTCACCGGCACGAACATCAATATTGCTTCCGTAGCCACATCATTCCCCAGTGGGATGGCAGATTTACAATCAAAACTGGATGAGGTAAAATCCGTGGTAGACGCAGGTGCCAATGAGATTGATATGGTCATTTCTCGGGGGCGATTTCTTCGTGGAGATTATAATTATGTTTCAGATGAAATAGCTCAAGTGAAAGAAGCCTGCAGAGATTCCCATTTGAAGGTCATCTTGGAAACAGGTGAATTGGTGACATTGGATAATGTGCGCTTGGCCAGTGATATTGCCATGGAAGCAGGTGCAGATTTTATTAAAACATCTACAGGGAAAGTGTCGCCTGCAGCCACACCGCCAGTGGTTCTCACCATGCTAGAAGCTATTCGCGATTTTGAAACAAAAACAGGGAAACAAATTGGCATGAAACCTGCTGGTGGCATTGGTACAGCCAAACAAGCGATTCAATATTTGGTCATGGTGAAAGAGACTTTAGGCGAAGATTGGCTGTCTCCGGGTTTATTTCGGTTCGGCGCCAGTTCCTTAGCCAATGATGTACTTATGCA
>JASMKZ010000189.1 GCA_030748955.1 Fidelibacterota bacterium
TACTTTGTTAATATTCTCCTGCTCTTAACCTTATCTATGGCAAATAACAACTATTGCTTATTACCAGATATCATTGATGGAGCATCTGCAAATTCAAGAGAATATTATAACATTGGTGATACAATATCTGAAGAGGATCAAACATATCCGTATAGCGTTTGTCACAGTGATGGGAATTATGAAACTGGTTCAACATTTACATTTTCTGATTATACAGGGTATATAACTCTAATTAGTATGAATGCAACATGGTGACCAGCTTGTTATGATTACATCAGTTTGATGGATGAAATAATAGAATTTATAAATGAAAATGAACATCTTAAATTTATTGTGAGTTTAGATTATGCTGAAGTTGAACCATCGTATTTTACATGTCAGCAATGGGGAGACTTATACTCTGAGTTAGGTGAATATGGGAATGCCCCGCTTATTTTAAATGGAGACCCAGACCAATTAATTTGGAATATGTTCGCAGGATCAACCTATTCAGCTTATGTACTGATTGATCATAATATGGTATTAAGATATAAGTTTGATATGCCCAACCTATATGATTTTCAGTACAACTACATACCTGAACTACTGAACAATCTATATGGATGTACAGATGTTACAGCATGTAATTATGACCCTGAGGCTGGAGTAGTGAATGACAAACCGCATATCGGACATGCCTACACCACTATTTTAGCAGATGTATTGGCACGATATCATCGAATCA
>JASMKZ010000018.1 GCA_030748955.1 Fidelibacterota bacterium
CCACAAGGAAATATTTCTTAGAGAACTCATATCCAATGCATCCGATGCATTGGATAAATTGAATTATCTCATCTTGACAGATGATGCATTTAAATCTTTGGAATTCACACCTAAAATTAATATCGATTTCAATGAAAAAGATAAAACACTTACCATTTCAGACACTGGAATTGGAATGAATAAAAACGATTTAAAAGAGAATTTAGGCACCATTGCTCGATCTGGTACTAAGAATTTTGTTGAAATGCTTACTGGTGATTCAAAAAAAGATTCAAATCTTATAGGTCAATTTGGTGTTGGATTTTACTCTTCTTATATGGTTGCTGATAAGGTTGAAGTAATAAGTAAAAAAGCAGGTGAAGATTCTGCATTCAAATGGACAAGTGATGGGAAAAGTGGTTATAAGATTGAAAGTTCTGAAAAAGATACTTTTGGAACAGATATTATTTTATATCTCAATGATGAAGGTGAAAAATATACAAATCGTTGGGAAATTCAAAATATTGTCAAAAAATATTCCAACCATATTCCCTTCCCCATATATCTTACCTGGGAAGAAGTGACAACCAAGGGAGAAGGAGAGAAAAAAAAGGAGAAAAAAGAACAAAAGACAGAGCAGATTAACGCCGGTTCAGCATTCTGGAAAAAACCCAAAGCATCTCTGAAGAAAAAAGACTACCATCAATTTTACCAATCGATAGCCGTGGATTATGAAGATCCAATTCTGCATATACATACACAGGCGGAAGGTACGCTAGATTATACCACATTATTTTATGTGCCCAAAAATGCCCCTTTTGACCTATTTAATCCAGATTTCCAACCTGGCGTTAAACTGTATGTAAAACGTGTATTTATTACTGATAATGATAAAGAATTAATGCCTACATATTTACGGTTTATTAGAGGGGTAATTGACTCGGAGGATTTACCATTAAATGTTAGCCGTGAAATACTTCAAAAAAATCGTATTTTAGCCAAAATTAGAAATAACTCCGTGAAGAAAATTCTGTCTGAGCTAATTAAATATTCACAGGACAAAGAAAAGTACACTGATTTTATTGATAAATTTGGAGTTCCTATTAAGGAAGGATTATACCAAGATCACGATAATCGAGAAGACCTATTGGAATTAGTACGATTCAAATCAACTAAAGAAGATGGGCATGTATCGCTTTCGGAATATTGCGCTAGAATGAAAGCCGATCAGAAAAACATTTACTATATAACAGGAGACAATGAGGCAAATCTAAAAAATTCTCCTTTATTGGAAATGTACACAGACAAAGATATTGAAGTGCTTATAATGGATCAGGACATTGATGAATTTGTAATTCCATCCATTAATAAATATAAAGAACATGATTTGAAGTCTGTAAACTTTAGCGATGCAACCGATGATTTACAAACAGATGAGAATAAAAAAGAAGAAACCAATCTAAAACCTCTCATTAAAAAAATGAAAAAAGTATTGGGTGAACAGGTTAAAGATGTAAAAGCTTCTTCTCGATTAAAAGATTCACCTTCATGTATTGTTGCAGATTCCAATGATCCAACAGCTAAAATGCAGGAGCTAATGAAAGCAATGGGACAAGCTGGTCAACAAGATGTAAAGCCAATTCTTGAAATCAATCCTTCTCATGCAATAATCATAAAATTGAAGGATATGAAAAAAAGTAAATCATTCGATAATATCAGCCAACTTCTTTTAGACCAGGCTGTTTTACTGGAAGGTGCTAAATTACAAAACCCCACTGATTTTGTAGATCGTTTGAACAATATTTTATCAAAATCTCTATAGTTTTCACTCTCTAAGAGCCAATAAATATTAAAAAAGGGCTTCTCTACCCTTTATCCTCATCGATAGATCATATATATTGTGATCTATGTAACAATATGTAAAATGTGACCTGTGTCCATTGTTTGCCTCTTTGAAAAGAGGTAATTTTACCCTGAAATTAAACAATCATATTCTATAGAGGAATAAGTAAATGGGATACATGAAAAAAATAGTATTAGTAAGTTTATTAATTACAGGTCTATTTGCAGGGAAAAAAGCAGATAATGCAAAAGTACTATCTTCGGATATACAAACTACTGTAATTGAATTTAAATTGGATGACTTTAACTTGGTTCCGGTACAGACTCCAAATGGAATCATGCATCTGGCCAGGCTTGACAATGGTGCTTCCATATTGAAGCAGGGTGCGCCGGATATACATAAGATTTCCAGATCAATCATTGTTCCGGACAATGCAGATATGAAAATTGACATTATATCATCTCAGTTTTCAGAATATGAGAATATCTCCATTGCACCATCCAAAGGGAACCTATCTCGTTTAACAAATCCTGTTAATGTTCCCTATGAGTTCGGGTCAGAATACAGTAAGGATGCCTTTTTTCCATCTACTGTTGCCAATCTGCAGGACCCATATATACTGAAAAATCTTCGCGGGCAAACAGTAGATTTTTATCCCATCCAGTATAATCCTATACAAAAACTATTGCGAGTGTACACTGAGATTACGGTCAAGGTATATGCAGAAGGTGAAAGCGGTGTTAATGTACTCCAAAGAAAATCTGGAAAACAAGTAATTGCCCGGGAATATAAAAATATTTATGAAGGTCACTTCCTCAATTTCAGCAGTGACAATAGGTTTGACTATTTAGATGACCATGGGAATATGCTTATCATATCATACGGCTCTTTCATGGAAGAAATGCAGCCGCTTGTTAACTGGAAAAACAGAAAGGGTGTTCCCACAGAAATGGTAAACGTATCTGATATTGGTACTAGCTCCAGTGCAATTGCAAATTATGTGGACAACTATTATTATGAAAATGGTCTGACCTTTCTACTGTTGGTAGGGGATGTAGCTCAAATACCAACTCCAAGTATCAGTGGCAGTGCCTCTGACCCATCATACGGATTTATTGAAGGCAATGACTCCTATGCTGAAGTTATAGTAGGCCGTTTTTCTGGTAGCACACCTGCTCATATTGCCACACAAGTAGAACGGTCAATTGAATATGAACGCAGTCCACAGAGCGGTGGCGACTGGTATGATAATGCTATGGGTGTTGCTTCAAATCAAGGTCCTGGGTTTGGTGGATATACAGATGATGATTTTAATGATATGTTGTGGAATGATATACTTTCAGATTTTACGTATGATAGCTACCAATATAGCTATGATGGCAGTGGTGGTTCAGTTTCTCAGGGAATGGGTGTGATAAACAGTGGTGTTAGCCTTATCAACTATACTGGACATGGATCTCAATCCAGCTGGGGCAATGGAGCAGCCCTTAGTACCTCAAATGTTAATTCACTTACAAATAGTGACATGCTACCATTTATTATTAGTGTTGCTTGTAATAATGGGGAATTTAATACCACTAATGAATGTTTTGGAGAGTCTTGGCTTAGAGCAACAAACAATGCAGAACCTTCAGGCGGTGTGGGTTTTTATGGATCAACTATTAGCATGTCTTGGGAACCGCCTATGCATGGGCAGTATGCAATGAACCTTATTTTAACAGAAAGCTATGAAAATCATATCACCCGTTCTATGGGAGGCATTACAACAAATGGTTGCCTTTATATGAACGATGCACAGGGATCAAGTGGAACCAATGAAACCAATTATTGGACCCTATTTGGTGACCCATCCCTAGAGCTTAGAACCGATCAGCCCTCAACCTTAAATGTGAGCCATGATGGAGCTATTGTGGTGGGTCAGTCTGAACTTGTAGTAAATACCGGTGTAGACAATGCCCTGGTAGCCATCTCAAAAGACAATGAGCTTTTAGCCTTCGCATATTCAGAAAATGGATCTGCTAACCTAAATTTGGATAATACTGATCTGCTTCCAGGAGATTATGATCTGGTAGTAACATCCTTCAATGCATTCCCTTATGAGACTACTGTATCTGTCATTACACCAGATGGCCCTTATGTGACACTGGATTCGTTTGAAATCAATGACAATAGCGGAAATAATAATGGAATGGCAGATTTTGATGAACATATTTCATTGGAGCTTCAAGCCAATAATGTGGGCGTAGATGACGCCCATAATGTGTATGCCGCTGTTTCCATTGATGATCCGTATATCAGCTTATATGTAAGCAACATATCATTTGGTGATATCTCTGCAGGAAGTTCAGCCAACTCAACTAGCAATATCGAATTTGACATTTCCCATAATGTGCCTGATGGTCATAGTGCTGGGTTTGATATTCTCTTTTTTAGCGATGAAGACCAGTGGGAAGGCAATTTTAATATAACTATTCATGCGCCTGTTCTCACCGTATCTAACCCATCATTTACTGATGCTGGAGGTGATGGTGTATGGGATGCAGGGGAATCAATTGATGTGGTTGTACTGTTAAACAACGAAGGTTCCGCTGATCATATGATGTATCCAGGTGTTGGTTTGACAGAAAGCAGTCCGGATGCTGCAATATCTGATGATGGAGAATTCTTCTGGTTTTATGGAATTGCTGCTGGAACATCTGTCCCTGCTTATTTTACAGTAATCGCATCTGATGATGCAAATATGGGTACTGAGGTTACATTTACAGCACAAGCATCTGAAATGAACTGTGAAGAAAATTGTATTGAAGGTGAACCTTTTTCCTTCACTTTTACAATTGGCCTACCTTTTGATGATAGTTTGCATGAGCCTTTAAACCTAACTGCAGAATCAAGTGAAAATTCAATTGACCTCAGCTGGGATGAGCCATTTACCTGCCCTGACGGCCAGTTTGCCGACTGTATCGGCCAGTGCATTGATGACTGGTATGAAGCCTGGCTTGGTGATGGACTATGTGATGATGGTACCTGGGGTGTTTATTTTAACTGTGATGAATTTAATAATGACGGAGGTGACTGTGGTGATGTTTTGACCTGTGAAGATCAAGGTATGGTCACCTGCCCTAATGGCATTTGTGAAGAGTCTGTAGAAGACTGCCCTGATACCTCATGCGAACCTGGTTATATCGATGACTGCTCTGGTGATGGCGACTGCTGCCCAGAGAGCTGGATTGGTGACGGCTTTGCAGACTGTGAAGATCAGGCTTATGGCTGTGATCTCACCTGTTATGATAATGACGGCGGTGACTGCGGTGGAAGAAATGATTCTAGCAATGAAAAAATTGGGCAAATGTACCCTAGCCGGTTAAACGCTGATTTTTCCGATGCCGTTATCATTCCGCTTGAAGCAAGAGATGTGGATGGATATTTTGTATACCGTGATGGCACTTATATAGCCTTTACCGATGAACTAGGCTATAATGACAGTGATATCAATGCCGGAAGTGAATACTGTTACCACATAACGGCTGTATATGAAGAAGGACAGTCTGGGCCATCCAATACAGCCTGTGCAACAGCAGAAGGCGATCCGGGAATGGATGGAGACCTGAATGGTGATGGTGCGCTCAATATATTAGATATTGTTACTATGGTGAATATAGTTCTTGCTCAAGAATACCTGTTATCAGCTGATTTAAACGGCGATGGTCATATCAATATTCAGGATATAATTCTCCTGGTAAATATGGTTGTAGGTGGCAGAACTATTCACTCAGATGAAAATATTGGTACAAAGGCACAAATTTATCAAGAAGATTCTTCTGTTTTTATTTCCTCAGATGGTAAAGTCGGTGGTATTCAAATGACGCTAGAGCATGATGGAGGCTTTAATATTGAACTTACTGACAGGGCAATGGTTGCCGAATACAGAACCATTGGCAATGAAACTATTCTTGTAATCGTTGAGCCAGAGAGTGATAAACTCTTCTCCTACACTGGTGATTACACAGTTACTTCTGTAATTGCAGCTAATATTCTCAGCGCGGCAATGGAATTAGAGTTGACTGCCAGAATATTACCTGATGTATTTGAGCTGAGCCAGAACTTCCCCAATCCTTTTAATCCAAACACTCAGATTCAATTTGTACTAGGCAAGGATGAACTGGTAAGCCTGAACATTTTTGACATCCAAGGCCGGTTAGTGAACTCCTTAATTAATAATTCTAATTATCCCGCTGGATACCATAACATAACTTGGAATGGAACAAATACCATGGGCACACAAGTTCCATCTGGAATGTATCTATATAAATTAGTGATTGAAAATCAAACTATTACAAGAAAAATGGTATTGATGAAATAGAATACTTTTGTTGGCTTTCTTAGTAAAAAACGAGGCATAAATGCCTCGTTTTTTTTATGCTATTTATTTTAATAATTTTTGTCCCGTATTTCAACAATAGGGTAAATTTGTCCAAAGTTTATCAACGTTAATCTTCAATTTAGCAATTAATTAGGAATTATGAGTACGGTAAAGAAAAATATATCCGAAGTGGATGGTGCAACCATCCGTTTTGCAGGCGATTCAGGTGATGGTATGCAGCTTACAGGAAGTCAATTTTCAGATAACACAGCTATTTTTGGAAATGATCTAGCAACTCTCCCCGATTTTCCTGCAGAAATACGTGCCCCAAAAGGCAGCTTAGCAGGGGTTAGCTCCTTTCAACTACAATTCAGTAATAAAGATATACATACCCCCGGAGATGATTTAGATGTATTAGTAGCAATGAACCCTGCTGGATTAAAGGTACATCTAGGCGACCTTAAAGATAATGGGATGCTCATTATAAACACTGCCAACTTCACCTCTAAAAACATAAAATTGGCTGGCTATGATGATAACCCTCTGGATGGCAATTCATTGGATGGATATCAAGTTATAAAAGTTGATATGACTAAATTAGTAGCAACCGCTCTGGAAGATTTAGGTCTATCATCAAAACTAAAAGCAAGATCTACCAACATGTTTGCATTAGGATTATTGTATTGGCTTTACGGTAGAAGTTTGGATTCATCAATCAATTTCATTCAAAAGAAATTTGCCAAGGCTCCAGATATTGTTGAAGCCAACTTGAAGGCATTAAATTCTGGCTATTATTATGGTGAAACTTTAGAAGTTATTAAAACTACTTATCGAGTTAATAAAGCTAAATTTGAAAAAGGTAAGTACCGCAACATTATGGGTAATAATGCATTGGCATTAGGATTATTGACAGCTGCACAGCGGTCAGAATTAGATCTCTATTATGGTGGTTATCCAATAACTCCTGCCAGTGATATTCTTCATTATTTGGCTCAATATAAAAGTTTTGGAGTAAAAACCTTTCAGGCAGAGGATGAAATAGCTGGCGTGGTAAGTGCAATTGGAGCTGCATTTGCTGGCAATCTAGCCATTACTGCTACCAGCGGACCTGGAGTTGCTCTAAAATCTGAAGCTTTAGGATTAGCAGTTTCTACAGAACTTCCCCTTGTTTTAGTGAACGTACAACGTGGTGGACCATCTACAGGTTTACCAACTAAAACAGAACAATCAGATTTAAATCAGGCTATTTATGGTAGAAATGGAGAAGCGCCTATGGTTGTTTTGGCTGCTGCAACTCCTTCAGATTGTTTTATAATGGCCTACGAATCTTGCCGGATTGCTTTAAAATATATGATTCCAGTGATTTTGTTATCAGATGGATATATTGCTAATGGCTCAGAACCATGGAAAATTCCTGATATAAATACATTACCTAAAATAGAAACTCGTATCCAAAAAATGAAAGAGGGATATGCACCTTATAATCATAGCAATCCTGATTTAGCACGCCCTTGGGCTTTGCCTGGAACCCCTGGTATGGAACATCGCGTAGGTGGTCTTGAAAAATGGGAGGAAACTGGCCATGTAAGCTATGATCCGGAAAACCATCAGAAAATGGTCGAGTTAAGACAACGAAAAGTAGATATTATTGCAAAAGATATTGCTCCAGCAAAAGTATTTGGGAAAGAAAGCGGTGACCTTTTAGTTATAGGTTGGGGGGGCACACATGGAGCCATACGCTCAGCAGTTGAAACTGCTCAAGATAAAGGTATGACAGTTTCTCATTTACATTTGCGGCACTTAAATCCATTTCCTAAAAATTTAGGCGAATTATTGGTTAAATTCCATAAGGTGATGATCGCAGAATTAAATCTGGGGCAACTGTCAACCATAATCCGATCAAAGTTTTTGGTTGATGCAGTGAGTTTGAATAAAGTTCAGGGCAAGCCATTCACTCAAACTGAAGTTTATAATAAAATTACTAAATTAGTAAAGGGAATATAACCATGACTATAGAAAATACTCTAACTCGTCAAGATTTCGTTTCTGATCAAGATGTTCGTTGGTGCCCTGGATGTGGTGACTATGCAATACTTTCACAGGTGCAAAAATTGTTTCCCGCACTAGGTATTCCCAAAGAAAATTTTTTAATAATTTCAGGAATTGGATGCTCCAGCCGTTTTCCATATTATATGGATACGTATGGATTCCACTCTATTCATGGTCGAGCTCCTGCATTAGCATCCGGGGCAAAAATAGCAAATCCAGACCTCTCTGTTTGGGTGGTCACAGGCGATGGTGATGCAATGAGCATTGGTGGGAACCATCTTATTCATGTTTTACGAAGAAATATAGATATGAATATTCTAATGTTTAATAATCGTATATATGGTCTTACTAAAGGGCAGTATTCCCCCACTTCTGAAGTAGGTAAAATAACAAAATCTACACCTATGGGATCACTAGACTATCCCTTTAATCCACCTCAGTTGGCATTAGGTGCTAGCGGTACATTTATTGCCCGCACCATTGATAGAGAACAAAAACATATGGGACCAATTTTAGAGGAAGCTCACAAACATAAAGGAACTTCATTTGTGGAAATATATCAAAATTGTAATATTTTTAACGATGGAGCATTTTCTGATTTGACAGAGAAAGAGACCAAAGCGGAAACACAGTTGGTGCTTGAACAAGGGGAGCCAATGATTTTTGGTGCGGAAAAAAATAAAGGCCTAATTCTTGATGGATCTAATTTTAAAGTAGTGAAACTTGGTAGTCATTATACTGCTGACGATATTTTAAATCATGATAAGGAAGACAAAAACTTAGCAATGCTACTTAGTGAGATCACTTACAATCCTGAATTACCCGTACCAATTGGCATTCTTTATCAAGAAACCAAAACAACCTATGAAGATATGATGACAAATCAAATTGAGGAAGCTAAGCAGAAAAATGAATCTGCAAATCTGGAGAAATTATTTTCCGGAACTAATTCATGGATTGTGGACTAAAAGGAAATTGAATATGTATGATATTAATCATTTAGGAGATTACTTTTTTGATGATATTGTTAATTTCCCCCCTACTCCATTAAGAGATCAAACACAAAGAGAAGGTGAATAACCGTTAAGATTTCAACAATCATAATTTCATGAGAAAAGAACAGGATTCAATGGGTGACATGCTTGTGCCAGATGATGCCTATTATGGTGCCCAAACACAGCGGGCAGTAGAAAATTTTCCCATAAGCGGAATACCTATTTCAAAATCAATGATTCAAGCATTGGGAAAAATTAAACGTTCAGCTGCAATTGTAAATAATGAACTTGGACTTTTAGATAGTAAACGAAAAAATGCCATCGTACAGGCAGCTGATGAAATTATTGAGGGGAAATTCTATAGTCAGTTCCCAATTGATATTTATCAGACTGGATCTGGAACATCCAGCAATATGAACTGTAATGAAATCTTATCTAATCGGGCCAGCGAAATTATGGGGGGTGTAATCGGTGCAAAAGATCCTGTCCATCCTAATGATCATGTAAACTTGGGGCAATCCAGCAATGATGTGATACCCACTGCCATTCATATAGCTGCCAACACCATGTTGGAAGAAGAATTACTTCCAACACTTCAGAAATTAGCAGATGAATTAGATAAAAAAACTATAGAATTTTCAGATATTGTAAAAATTGGACGTACCCACCTCCAAGATGCCACTCCTGTTACACTGGGGCAAGAATTTTCCGGCTATACTCAGATGGTGAAGAATGGTATTAAACGTATTCAAAATACCCAAGGATTGCTTTCAGAGCTTGCAATAGGAGGTACAGCTGTTGGAACCGGTATAAACACAAAAGCACAGTTTGGGTCTCTTGTAGCTAAGGAAATTAGTAGATTTACTGGGATTTCATTTATAGAAGCAAGTAATCACTTTGAAGCTCAAGGCGCACAAGATGCTGCAGTGGAAACTTCTGGTGCATTAAAAACCGTTGCTGTTTCTCTTTCAAAAATAGCCAATGACATCCGCTGGCTGGGTTCGGGACCGCGGGCAGGATTAGGTGAGCTTATTCTTCCAGCTGTACAGCCAGGGTCTTCCATCATGCCGGGGAAAACAAATCCAGTTATTTGCGAAGCCATAATTCAGGGCTGTGCACAAGTTATTGGAAATGACATGGCTATTACGATTGGAGGTCAGGGAGGAGTATTTGAACTAAATCTTATGCTTCCTCTCATTGCCCATAATCTAACAAATTCTATAACCATACTTTCCAACAGCACAAATATATTCACAGAAAAACTCATTACAGGTCTAAAAGCCAACAAGGAAAAATGTGCTAGTTATATAGAAGGAAGCCTGGCAATGTGTACTTCCCTCGCACCGGTTATCGGATATGATAAAGCTGCTCAAATTGCCTACAAGGCTTTTAATAGTGGTAAAACCGTGAGAGAAATTGCAATGGAAGACAATGTGCTGGATAAAGATAAATTAGATGAAATACTCGATCCGAAATCAATGACAATGCCAAGCAAATAATAAAAGATGCCCGAACAAAATTCCGGTAATCAGAAATTTCAAGCTGCGTCTTGGTGGAAGGTGTTATTAAACACCTTTCTTTTTTTACTAGCCTGTTTTATCGGGGGAATCATTTACCTCTTTATTTTATCTCGAGATCTCCCCTCCATAGCAGAACTTCAACGTTTTAATCCCGAACAAGTATCTAAAATTTTATCTGCAGATGGAATTGTTATCAAAGAGTTATACATCCATAAACGGGATGTTGTCAATATCAGCCAAATTCCTAGAAGTTTACGGCATGGACTTCTCGCAATGGAAGACAGAAACTTCTTTGAGCATTCAGGTGTGAGTTTTCAGTCTCTCGCCCGGGCTGTTATTGTAAATATGATGACATTGAGCCGAAGACAGGGTGCCAGTACTATAACGCAACAATTAGCTCGAAATATGTATAATACTATTGGCTTCGAAAAAACATATACACGGAAACTGAAAGAACTAATTACATCCATCAATATCGAACAAACCTACACCAAGACACAAATCATGGAACTCTATTTGAATTCCGTATATTTTGGCCACGGCACCTATGGTGTGCAAGCAGCATCTAATCAGTATTTTGGGAAAGATATAAGTGACCTTCAATTAGATGAATCTGCTATATTAATTGGGCTTTTGCCTGCTCCAGCTCGATATTCGCCAATCCGTCATCCTGACCGAGCTCTCGTTAGAAGAAACCTTGTTCTGAGAGTTATGAAAGAACAGGGATATATTGAGGAAGATAAATATCAATTGGTCGTCAAGAAAGATTTACCAGTAAAGCAGTTTGAAAAAGATGGTGGTATGGCGCCCTACTTTACAGAATTTATTCGACGACAACTTGAAAAAATAGACGAAGAACTAGATATAAATTTGTACAAAGATGGCCTCGTGGTTCATACTACTTTAGATAGCCGGATTCAACTAGCTCTGGAGGATGCTTTTAATGCAGGGATGAAGAAAAATCAAGCTGTCCTGAATAAAGAATTTCTTCAAGATTTATCAAAACTGGAAGATGCCATCGGATTCACCCGATTCGATCTGGATAGTGCGCGATTTATTTTAGAGTCAAATGACACAATTCCCGCATTGTTGAGAAACCAATTATTGGTGCAGGGTGCCGGCATAGTAATAGACCCAACTCAAGGGCATATTCTAGGTATGGTTGGTGGCCGACAGGAAGATATATATCGAGATCATTTTAATCGATCTACTCAAGCTAAAAGACAGCCCGGGTCCGTTTTTAAACCAATGATTTATCTCACAGCATTGGAACAGGGACACTCCACCACCACTGAATTATTAAACCAGCCCCTCATTGTTTTTATTGATGATACCACCCAGTGGAATCCTCAGAATCACGATGGATCAACGGGATTATTAACCACCCTTCGGGAAGGGCTGCGCCGATCGTTGAATTTAATTTCTGTTCGAGTGGTTCAAGAATTAATTGAACCAAAAGCAATTGTTCAAAATGCAAAAGATTTTGGAATGACAACCTACATCCGAGCGGTGGATGCTATAGCTTTGGGAGTGTCTGAAGTTTATCCCCTTGAAATTACTGCAGCCTATGGGGTTATTGCCAATAACGGAATATATGCTCAGCCTCTTGCAATAACTAGAATTGAAGACCGCCATGGCAGAATTATTAAGGAATTTTTACCCGAGAATAAAGAAGTACAGGATGAAGCCACTATTTATATTCTCCGAGATATGATGAAATCAGTAGTGGATGCTGGAACTGGTGGTGCCTTACGTTGGAAATATAAATTTCGTGCTCCTGCAGCAGGTAAAACTGGAACTACCAATAGTAAAGCTGATGCCTGGTTTGTTGGTTTTACTCCTCAATTAGCTATTGGTATCTGGGTGGGAATGGATGACCCTGCAGTATCCCTGGGTGAAAAACAGTTCGGCTCATCTGCCGCACTGCCTATTTTTGGAAATACAATTCGAAATATATATGATGGTGGAGAATTTCAATCCCGAGGAGAAACAGTGTTACTGAATGCTAAAGCAGATTGGCTAATGTCACAGGGAGTTGTTGAAGTTGAAATTTGTGAAGAAACCTATGAGAAAGCCACACGATTCTGCCCTACAATGAAAGAAATATTTCTCAAGAATAATCGACCTAGACAGCAATGCCAAAAGCATTCCAGCCCATTTTCACGCTTTAAAGATAAATAAGATATATCCTAAACTAACAACAAGCTAGCAGCTAGTTGTACATTAATTATTGAGATATATTTCCACTCCAAGTTTCTGGGCAATTTGAGATAAATCAGATTGAATATCCCTTTCATCTATTTCTCCGGGAATTGAAACGGCAGCATTCAAATTGAAGAGTGGAGAGCCGCTAATGGGAGCCTGTGAAATATGGGTATCCATTTCTATAATATTAATAGATTTCTCTGCCAGATATTTTGATAATACCTTTACAATTCCTTCATTGTCTGCACCACTGAGTGAAATCTGGCAGTTTTCACCTGCAGTATTATCCTTGCAGTTTTCACCTGTTATAACCGTATTAGCTTCGGTGCCTTTAGTGGTAATAGAAAGCTCTTTTATAGCTTGAAGAGCCACTACAAGAGATTCTTTCCATTTAGGATCTACCGTCACCAACATGATGATAGTAAAATCTGACCCCAATCTAGCCATCCGGCTTTTTTCAATATTTCCACCATGGCTGGTAATGGTTCCACTTAATTCAGAAACAATTCCCGGCCGATCAGAACCAACAGCAGAAATAATTAGACTATGCATAAAATTTATTCTAAGATTAGATTAACCAATATCACAACATCCAGAACATTACAAACTCCATCAGCATTCATATCAGCTGAATCCGGACAATCACTGGCAAGAACTACATTTACCATTACCACAACATCCAAAACATTAAGGACACCGTCTTCATTTAAATCTCCAGATAAGTCAGGATTGGTATTAAAAATAGATATTGAAAAATCATCAATAGCCGCTTCTACAATTGAACCGCCTGTCCCACTATCACCTGGATTAGTAATATCTTCTGCAATAAACCTAAATTGAATTTGGCTGGTCAGTTCGATACCAATTTGAGAAAGTAAAAAGTTTTTCTGAACCCATGCATCCTGGGATCCATTGGTATATTCTAGCGCAGACCAATTTTGGCCGCCATCAGATGTTACATCTACCTGCCAATGATCTGTTCCCGGATTATCCCCCACATTATTGGTATACCACCGCCAGTAAGAAAGTAGTGCTTCATTATATTCACTGAGATCAAAGACTGGCGACAGGAGTGTAGTTTTCCCACCATCTACATCGTCAAATCCTACACTTCCAGGGCTAGTGGTAGCACCAGTAAGGAAGCATTTTTCGCCATCTTCTGAATAATCAGAACCTGGTTGAGCCTGATTACCATCAAAAAATGTTGCAACTGGAACGGCTGATTCCCAAATGCCTGCTGTAGCATCATCTCCTATATCACCTACTGTCCACCCATCTGTTTCTTCAAAACCGTATGAGGCAATGGGCATAGCCTCTCCAATTATCAGCTCAATAGTACTGACATGATCATAATTATCTTCATCTGTCACATGAATTGTCAGCTCTGTCATCACACCACTTGGTGCAGATGATAAAACCTGAAAAGTTAAGATGTCACCCAGGTCCACGCCGGTTCTGGAACCCAGACTGCCAATTTCAACAGACTGAGTCTCAAAATACAAGTAATCATCTGGGGAATCAATGGATAGATTCAGAGAACCGTTTGAGTCGCCCAGCCCTGAATTTAAAATAGATAGATTTGTACCATAGGTTTCTCCTTGTGAATATGGACCGGCAGCTACCGCAAAATCTACTTCATATTTGGCACCTACTGCCCAGGCAGCATATTGATTGGGAAATAAATTCTCTTCAGCAAGGGGAACAATCCGCATGGTGGATGGCCAGAAACCATCAGAGGATGCACCCACTTCTGGGGTATAAGCATAAATTCCATGCTCACCATACATCCAGTCACAGGCTTCTCCATTTACGGTATAGCCCACTGTTTCAATGCCAGTTCCAAGCAGGTAATTATTGTACTGGGTCATTGCTTCCCCATATTCAATAAATATTTCATGATCCTCTTCAGGCAGCGCTAGGCCTGGATCATAACCGTATGGATGTATAAACAGGTTGCCGTAACTGTGATAATTCAGGGCAATTTTAAAATTATGGGATTCAACAAAGTTCTTTACAATCTCTGTTTCCGGTTCGGAAAACGGGGATGTTCCCCGGTAGGTTTCACTACAGCCATCTGGGCTGGATCCTGAGTTATCATATCCCCACATATAACTGTAATTCCGGTTCAAGTCTATTCCATCTGGTGTACTGAAACAGGTTTCCCGCCTGTTTTTTCGCTGCATGCCCCCGCCATTGGGTGCAATCTCCTGATTATATACCAGACCATCGGGGTTTACGGCTGGGATAAAATACAGCTCCCTACTGTTTACCAACGCCGTGGCCTCAGGGTCGATGTCATAATTTTCTAAAAGCCAATACATAAAATAAAAAAGATTCATATAACTCATGGGTTCACGGGCATGATGAAGACCCGTATAGAGCATCTCTGGTTCATTTTCATCGGCTTCTGGATTATCGCTTACTTTTACCATCCAGATATCCCTTCCCTCTAGGGACTGCCCCAATGAGACTTTTTCTGTAATTAATTCGGGATAATCAGTATATAATTCATCTAGATGCTGCTCAATTTCAGCAAAAGTGTAGTAACCACCCATTGACCCTAATTCAAAATCTCGGGATTCATAGTTATTGTCTAATCGGGAAGCGTAGAAACTTTCCAGATCTTCATGGATGATATCATAATGGAGCTGAGTTTCATCCAATAGATAGATACGGTTTGCAGATACAGCAAATTCGATCCACTGACCCGGTTCACGATAGGAATGATCGATATCTAGTCCGGATGTTTGCAGAATTGATAGCGTCTCCTCTGTGTCAGAATATATACGTACCTGCTTATAGATTTCATTAGCAGGAAGGAAAGCAAGCAAAAAAATGATGGTGATAATAATATTTTTCATCACACTGACTATCCCAATATAATATTTACAAGAAGAATGATATCTAATATATTGATGATGCCATCACTGTTCAGGTCCGCCATGTCATTTTGTTCAGCGTTTAAAACTACATTCACTATAGATACCACATCCAGAATATTTATGGTGCCATCCATATTCAGATCACCATCATCATATACCGTACCTCCAATGGCCTGGAAATCATAATATCCTGCCATGGGCAGGGTTTCTAATCGTCCGGTTTCATCCAATGCCTGGATATAATATCGAATAATTGTATCTTCAGACTGACCTGGAATTGACGCTGTATAGCAATCAGGTATATCCCATGGACAAACAGTCATAGTAATTGATTCACTTTCATTCATATCCATATCATCAGTCCACCAGAAAACCTTTAATTCTTCATGAATGAGACCGGCTTCGCTCAGATCATCAATGATGGCATCCACCATATAGCTGTCTTGAGCTTCATCCTGATCATGGATGGGATTATGAAAAATCTGAAGCATTTCAAGATCTGGTATTCCCTTTGTACGGCAGTGGAGAGCATCGGTGGATTCCCACGAGCCTGTAAACCCCAATATTTCATAACCGGGCAGTGCCTCTGCATATGATGCGAGAGCATCATCATCATATGAATTGTTCACAATAGGAACAAGTACCTTATTATTTAAAATAATTGAATTGGTGTATGGTTGATTTGAGCCTGTATATACCCGAAATACTTCCCAGGGCTTACCATAAATGGTCATAGTACTGGCAAAGTAGTCGGCTACTTCTTCAATTTCATCATACTGGGCATGCCATGTAGGCACTTCACGTATTAACACTTTATGGGGTGAAAGATATTTTCCCCAGCAGTCAATATGGTCAATATAGGTATTATTAGGGTCTTCAACAGCATGATAGGTATGTACCCCATAATATTCTTCAAACGTTGCAAGAACTTGATTATCACTCATGCTGTTTTCTTCAAATATTAGATCTGATGATGCAGCAATACCATAACCATCTGTCATGTAGTTCCCACCTGCTGTGACAATATCAGATGCAAAATATGATGTATTCAGGTGATTTGCCGTTTTGGATGGTGCCTGGTTGTCATTAGGCCGTGGTCGGTTATAGGTAAAATCAACCACACTGATATCTCTGTTGCCATCTACCACCCACCATGGGCCGTAATCCCGTGTCCAATAGCTGTCTGTAGAGCCCAGTATAAATTCTACATTATTCATATCAACACCGGCACTGTTCATAGAATTATAAGCCGAATTTTGAGACCCGGATGAAACCAGGCAATATACAATTATATCTTCTGCCATTTCTTTTATGATAGAAGTTGAAATTCCAAACGGATAGCGGATAAGAACCCCCTGCATTCTTTCGAATTCGGCAATGTTCCGTATGGGTGTTGGAGGCGGATCAGTAGAACGGCTCATTTCTTCAATGAGGTACATTTTCCCCTTTTCCTCTTCGGTTAAACCGATAGGAAGTTCAACACCATTGCTATCATTGGAAAACAGCGGTGCAATAAATAATAAATATGCCACTAAATATTTCAAGTTCCTTCTCCTCTTTTTCTCAAAGCTATCCTCAAAGTAATATACAATATATTTTCTTCTCTATACTTGTATCTTTCTGTAACAGTTTGTTAATCATTTTCTGTACAACTTGTTCCGTCGCCACTGTATCCACTGTTACAGGCACAGGTAAATGATCCATCCGTATTAGTGCAGGCAGCATTGACATCACAGTTATCTGTTTCTAAAGTACACTCATCTATGTCTGTACAGCTTGTTCCGTCGCCACTGTATCCACTATTACAGGTACAGGTAAATGATCTATCCGTATTAGTGCAGATAGCATTGGCATCACAGTTATCTGTTTCTAAAGTACATTCATCTATTAAATCCTGAAATGGACAAAATCCATTATGAGAAACTAGACAAAGACATTCAATTAATTTAGAAGAATCAATATCAATTCCCTGTTCACAAGTTTCATCCACTTCAAAACCCAATTGGTCAAAATCAATTTGATTAAAAGATAAAATAGCTTTTTCAATATTACCTAAAATGAGATAGTTTTCTGTTCTTAATACCAGAATGTCATTATAGGTTAGTTCTACATCATGTTGAAAAATATAATCACTTTCTAATTGAATGCTGAAATCAATGCTCTCTTCATATAAAATTCTAACTGTATCACTTAATGATTCATTGGTTGTCTCCCATGCATTCTCATTTGCTGATTTTTGTTTTGCAAAATAACTGCGTTGAAGCACTAATCCTGCATACATATCTGTTATTCCGTTGAAATAAACTGCATTCAGGTCAAAAATAATTTCTTCAATATTCATATTGAGCATTAAATTGTTAGCAGCATTTAAATTTTTTCCTGCATTATTAACATATCCATTAGTGGAAGTTTCCTCTATCATCCGAGCTTTATAAATATGTGTCCAACCTAACCCAACTAAAGAAAGAAAATGAAAAACAGAACCACTATCGTTGGTCTCTATTGCAGTATTAAAATGTTTGTCAGCTTCTTCATATTTTTTAGATGAGAAAGCTAACCAGCCATCCTGAATATAGAATTCACCACCTAAAGGGACTGACTTTTCAACAAGAGAATTGCACCCCCAAACTAATAAAATACTTATATATGCAATTTGCTTCATCATTTTAACAACATCATTTTCTGATAGTAAATATTCTGTCTAAAATGAACGCTCGCAAAATAAATTCCTGAACTTACTGGCTGTCCAAATTGATTCGTTCCGTTCCAAAGAATATTATGGTATCCTGAAGATTTAATTCCCTCAAACAATATAGCAATTTTTTCACCTAAAATATTATATATTGCTACTTCAATAAATGATTCTTCATGCAATTCAATGGGAATTATTGTTGAAGGGTTAAATGGGTTGGGATAATTTTGCTGCAATTTGAATGTTGTCGGAATAGGTTTGGTTATATTCAGATTAACATATACTGTAAAACTAGATAATGTATAAACGTAAGCCAAAACTTTTCCATCACTGAAATATGTAGTAAGTTGTTCATATCCATTATCATTCATTTCCATTATGACATACTGCCAGTCATAAATATCAGGAGTTAAATATTCATTAATATCAAAACTAATTTCCCCTTTATTATTTAATACAATATCTTTCGGTGCGAAATTAATAGTTGGAATGAGCTGATATATATCAGAGGCATTGCGCTCAGTTATTGTATTAATATCTTCTTCATCTATAAAAACTACAACTGGTTCATCTACTCCAGCTTTATCTATGTTAATACGAACCAATCCTGAAGGGGATGAAAATGATGATGAAATATTTGGTTGAATACGGGCATATGAAACTGTATCTGCCCATTCACCAGAATTCATAGCCTTATCCCTAACTTGTAAATTAAAAGTTATAATAGCCGAAGTTAAACCCGTTGGAATAAGCCCTGTAAAATGAAAAAGATTATCGGTTACTTTTCTAGGATTAAGCATACTTATAGTGCTGAATTGGTTGGTTCCTTCACTAATACTAAGAAATGTAGAATCAGTTAGAAAAGCTTCAGATGAATTCCATAAAAGGTCATAATATCCTGGGTACATGTCATTTATAATAATATCCATATTTGAAACTTCAGGCTGTATCAAATCAATTCGAAAATTAGTATTCTCCCATCCAGAGCATATCCTATACGGATCACTACTTAAAGGATCGTCGGGATAATTTTGAGCAATGACACGCCATTTATAGGATATTTCTCCGTTAACATCAAGAAATATATTTTCATTGTTTTTATGATCTTCATATATACTCAAATAATATGGGAATCCATCTGTCACATCAATTTCAGTATATATTAAACTCTCTTCAGAGAAATTCTGGTGGTTGAGACTATCCTTAAGAATGATAATTGTATCGTTCAATACTGCTTCTAATCTGTAAAAAAGATGCAATGAATCTCCATTATTTAATTCCGGATCCATTTCAGGATCTAACATATCATTTTTCTCCCATTGAAAACGTAAAGTGGTTAAAGGATCTAAACTGAGATTCATTTCTTGAGGTAGTCGAAAATAAAAGAGCGAATCGCTTTCTACATAAAATGCCGTAGTATCCATACCATTATAATTATAGGTATATAATGGATGAATACTAAAAGGTGATGGTGAATCATTCACTGCCTGAACTGTTAGATTAAAGAGTTGATTGTCTTCATTGTCACTATTTTGACCATCAGTGACTGTTATTTCTACATCTATATCTCCATTAAAGTTTAACGCTGGCAGTATAGTTATGCTACTACCATTGATAATTATACTGGCTTCAACATCAGTTGTGGCAAAATATATTAATTCATCACCATCAGAGTCAGTGGCTGTTAATTCAAGGATCAGCGGGGTATCTTCAAGTATAGTTGTATCTGGAATCAATGTAAGAAGTTCTGGCGGTTCATTAATATTATTTACAACGACAGTAACTAGGTTGGAATCCATTGCACCAAACGGATCTGTTACTTTAAATTGGAACTCTAATATATCTGGGTTATTATTTGCACTAATACCATTTAATGAGTCTATTTGTGGAGCTGTAAAATATGCAATTAAACTATCAGGACTATTTAGTTGATGGGCATTGATAGATGTCCATATGAAGGGTGAACTATTATTATAATCACCACTGTTAAAAGTCAAATTTTCAAAGCTGCAGGGTGTATTTATGGAAGGACAGAGTTCCGGATCTGTAACTTCAGCAATGAGAGAATATTCAGTCTCTTCAAAGATATTAATTGTATCTGGAGTACTTTGCTCATTTACAGTTAATTTTACAACACTTGGATTTTCATTAACTTCTTGATGAATATAAATTGTTGTATCTGTTTTTCCCAAAAAACCATCATCACTTCTGGTAATAAGATCTATAGTATAAATATTTTGAGTTGAATCGGTATCTTTATGTAATTTAGGATCCCAGGAGGGAATATCGGTGTCTATACTATCTTTTAAATCACCAGCTTCATTTTTTATTTTCCACCAGAAAAAATCAGTTGACACATGGCTACTATCAAAGTAAAATGCACTGTCAGAAAGCACAATCTCTGCATCTCCTCCAGGATAACCATCGCTAGGAGGACGACATACCGTTTCTGAATTCACAGTATCACAAGATGTACCATCAGTAGGACTTGCAGTAATTTTTATGAATGGTGTTATGAAATTTGATGACAGTGGGCTACCAAAGTCGCCACTTGAACCATTCCATAAATATTCCGGAAAAGCATGCTCACTTGATCTCCAATTACGTCCATCATCATTCAAACTATCTGCATTTTCAGATCTGGGGTCAATAATAAAAACTGCTGCTCTACCCAATACATCATTACCTACTGGAAAATCTGCATCATTATAGGCTACAGAATCAATTGGATCTGAATTAGAATTATCTAATATTTTTATTGTTCCGGAGATATTTGGTAGATCAGGAAATGTTCCCAATTTCCAATATAAATTATTTATTGTAGATTCGCAAACTTCCAATGGATCAAAATTATTCACAATTGAACAATAGATAGTTTCACTACTTTGGAGTTTACCAGTGGCACTTGTAAATACCACATAATCTAAAGAATTAATATTAAATGTTTCATCAATTTCAACTTGATATTCATCAATTTGAACTGTCCATCCATGTAAATCAATTGGTGATTCGGTTTTATTGAATAGCTCAACATACTCAGGTAAAGCTACCCCAGATGGATTGAAAAAGAACTCTGTAATTATAATATCACTCGTATTTGCAGGAAATACCACTCCTGTCTGAATTGTTATCCAAATAAAAAATAGCCATACCATTTTGCTTTTCTTTCTACTAATTTTCACCTGTTTATTAATACAATCTCTCTCTTATATAATATTTTTTTTACCAGACTATTTTATTTATTGTAAAATAAGAACAATTTATTCAGATGATAACTATAATTTTGTAAGCTACCGCACGTAGGGGAAATACCGAAAATTGGGCAAATTATTCAATTTAGAGAAATCATAACCTCTTTATGCACTGATTGCACAAAAAGATTCGGAATAAAAAATAGGCGGTTTATTGAAGGGGAAAAGGAAGTTCTGACAGTATGAATTGTGTGATTACTGTCGTAAACGGTGTGCAATATTTTGAATGGTTTGAACAAATTTATCAACTTCTGTCCTTATTGTAAACATCTCACCCATTAAATGATATATATCTGAAGGGTAATAAGATTCGCCAAAATCCATCATAAAATTTGATTCTAATTTAAGTTGATAATCACGTAATATTTCTTTCTTTCGGCACTTCTGTCTCAAATAATTTAACTGAAATTTTATTTGTCCATTAGTAGTGATATGAAATAACGGAATTATTCCATAATCATCAGATTTACATTTAAAGGTCATTGTGCCATAGCCTTCTCCTCTACCCCAGGAAACTTGATCAGCATTTGATTCAGCGAATCTAATTAAATCTAAAATAGTGGTTTGAACACGGGGTTCACAGTTTTCTTTTATAGAGGAAATGAAGGTGGTTTTATTCCATTTAGCCATAAATATGTATATCCTTGAATCTAATAGTAATAGTGGAATTTTGCATAAATACGATGGTAGTAATTTAAACTGCCTTGGTATCTAAAAAGGAATACTATTTAAACGCTTTTGGATCTCTCCCACAACTTTTTCCGGTGTAATGCCGAAATGATCTGCAACTTCTCCTCCAGGGGCAGATTCTCCAAAGCTGTCAATTCCAATATTTAACCCATTAATTCCGGTATAATGTTCCCAGCCTAATGTAACTCCTGCTTCAATGGAAACCCGCAACGTAGAATCATCACCTAATACAGTATGTCTATATTCTTCAGACTGTTCATCAAATAATTCCCAACAACCAATATTTATAACGCGGACATTACAATTTACAAGTAAATCAGCCGCTTCTAATGCCACCCAAACTTCAGAACCAGTGGCCATAATAATGACATCAACTTCTCCATCACAATCTTGCATAACATACCCGCCTTTTCTAAGCTCTTCAGCAGATGGATATGTATTTCGATCAAATACCGGTAATCCCTGCCTGGTTAGTAAAACCAATGCAGGCCGACTGGTTTGTTCAAATGCAATGCGGGATGCAACTAGTGCCTCGTTAGCATCACCTGGTCGTAGTACCAATAAATTGGGGATTGCACGGCAAGCCATAAGCTGTTCTATGGGCTGATGGGTAGGTCCATCTTCTCCTACAAAAATAGAATCATGAGTATATTCTGAAACTACAGGGAGATTCTGCAAGGCTCTCATGCGCAGGGCAGGTCGCTCATAATCTGAAAATACAAAAAATGTGGCACCAAAAACATCTAAACCACCATGAAGGGAAATTCCATTATTGATGGTTCCCATAGGAAACTCCCTCACTCCGTATGCAAAATTTCGCCCCAATCTATTTTTCTGGGTGAAATCTCCTACCAAATTGGCAAAACCAGCAGTGACATTAGATGGTTCCAGATCAGCAGAACCCCCAACCAAAGTGGGGTGGCAGTCTGCCAGCGTCTCAATAAAAGGTCCCCAGACTTTTCGTGTGGCTACTTTTTTCCCCGCTTCATAAGCTGGCACATCAAACTGAGGTAGTGCATCTCCAAATGCAATATTCCATTTTTCAGAAAAGTCAGCATCCTCCATCCGCGTATCTAAGGCTGAATTCCACGCAGAAACTTCAGAACGGGCAAAATCAAACCCTTTTCGGAAATCTTCCACCACATCATATGGAAATTGAAAAAAATCTTCCGGATTCAAGTCTAAATTTTCTTTGGTAGCTGCAATTTCTTCTGGCGGCAAGGGAGCACCGTGAGTATTATGATCATCTTCCATGGTGGAACATCCCTGAGCCATGATGGTATGGCCAATAATAACAGAGGGTTTTTCAATTTCCATTTGGGCTTGTCTAATGGCATCACGAATAGCATCTAAATCATGGCCGTCAATTTCCTGCACATGCCATCCACTTGCTTTATATAATTTTACATAATCAGTAGAATCTGAACGGGTGACTTTGCCGGAAATTTGAGCGTTATTGGCATCATAATAATTAATTAGCTTCCCTAACCCCCAATGTCCGGCTAAGGCAATTGCCCCTTGTGCAACTGGTTCCTGTATATCACCATCTCCATGAAGGCAATAGGTATAATGGTTCATCACATCTTCACCAAATTGGTGTCGTAATATACATTCAGAAACGGCCATTCCCACGGCATTACCAACACCTTGACCTAGCGGGCCAGTGGTTGCTTCCACTCCAGGGGTCATCTCACGCTCAGGATGCCCAGGGGTTCTAGATCCCAATTGACGGAATTTTTTCAAATCTTCAACATCCAGCCAACCTATAAATGTGAGCATAGCATACAGCAGGGCAGACTCATGCCCTGCAGATAATACAAAACGATCCCTATCTTTCCACTGTGGATCATCGGGGTCAAATTTGAGAAATTCCTTAAACAGGGTATAAGTATAATCAAGGGAAGAAAATGCACCTCCTGTATGCCCGGAATCTGCATTTCGCACAGTATCCATAATGAGCCCCTTGGCAATATTTATGGAATATTGATCAATATCTATTGCTACGTCAGTTGACATAAATCTCCTTATTTATTGTAATTGGGATGGTAAAAATTATGAATATTTCAATGGAGAAACAAAGCGCCAAAGCGATAGAGCTACGACTCCTATCAGACTCTATTCACCGCCTTTGAATGAACAGCCACTGCCCTGCCTGAAGGGTCATCCATATTCTCAAATTCTTTACTCCATCGGAAGGCTACGGGAGAAGAGCATGCAATGGAAGGACCTGCTTCAACCGTTAAGGCCGCTTCATTAGATGGAAACATTTCATCAAAAATTTCACGGTAATAATAACCTTCTTTTGTGGAAGGCGGTTGAATGGGGAATTTCCTATCTGCATTTGCTAAATTATCATCCGATACTTTTTCATCTGCATTCGCTTTTAATGAGTCAATCCAATTATAACCAACACCATCAGAAAATTGCTCCTTTTGCCGCCAGAGCACTTCATCTGGTATAAGACCTTCAAACGCTTTTCTAAGCACATGTTTTTCTGCTTTATCCCCACTGCACATTTTATCTTCCGGATCAAAATTCATGGCATATTCTAAAAACTCTTTCCCTAAAAACGGCACCCGGGCTTCAATACCCCAGGCCGCCATAGATTTATTTGCTCGGAGGCAATCATATTTACTAAGTTTTTGGAGTTTACGTACCGTTTCATGATGCAGCTCTTCCCTGTTTGGTGCCATATGGAAATAGAGGTAACCCCCAAACACTTCATCTGCACCTTCACCGGAAAGCACCATCTTAATACCCATACTTTTTATCTTTCGCGCCATGAGATACATGGGAGTTGCCGCCCTGATGGTGGTTACATCATAGGTTTCCAAATGGTAAATCACATCACGGAGGGCATCTAATCCTTCCTGAACCGTATATAGGCATTCATGGTGAACCGTACCAATGGCATCTGCTACAATTTTGGCGTTTTCTAAATCAGGAGAACCTTCCAGACCAATGGCAAATGAATGCAAACGAGGCCACCAAGCTTCTTCAGCATCTCCAGACTCAATTCGCTTCTTGCTGTACCGAGCGGCAATGGCAGCTATTACAGATGAGTCTAATCCACCGGAGATAAGCACACCGTAGGGCACATCGCACATGAGCTGTTTATGCACAGAATCTTCCAGGGCTTTCCGTAATTTTGGTAGAGATACCGCTTTCGCTGGAATTTCATTAGCCCAGCTTGGCTGATACCATTTTGTAAATTCACCATTTTGATAATAATTCCCTGGTGGAAATTCCTGGAGTTTTTCGCAATAAGGTTCGATGGATTTCATTTCACTGGCAACATAGGTCACTCCATTTTCATCCCAGCCAATATAAATAGGAATAATGCCCATATGGTCACGGGCAATGAAATAGTCTTTGGTGTTTGGGTCATATAAGCAAAATGCGAATATTCCATCAATCTTATTTAAAAAATCAACCCCAAATTCATCATAGAGGTAGAGTAAAACTTCACAATCAGAGTTCGTCTGAAAATCATGCGAATTAGAAAGTTTTTTCTCTAATTCTTTATGGTTATAAATTTCACCATTTACCGCTAGCACCCGCCTAGTTTTGGTATCGTATAAGGGCTGAGCACCATGCTCAACATCCACAATGGAAAGCCTCTCATGCATGAGCACGCAGTATTTATCGCTGTAACTTCCGCTCCAATCGGGGCCGCGATGGCGGATTTTTCCTGCCATTTTCAGCGCTTCCGTCCGCATGGCCTGTTCACTTTGTATATTAAATAATCCTATTATTCCACACATGGTTTATTATAATTAGTAGAAGATATTAGATGGATTTTAATAAATCCAGTGGGAGAATTTTAAGTCAAATAAGTTTCACCCTACAAGCAGTAGAATGAGTAGCATAAGGTTTTTAAAACTTTCTTAATTAAACCACACGCCATATCTCTCCTTACGGAGTTTTTCTGCCACATATCCTTCTAATTCTTCTGCATCTTTACGAGTGGGGATGGGATTATACTTTTCATAAAACTCGGGGACTAATCTTATGCCAAATCGTCTGGCATAGGTGTTGGACTTATACCCCTTTTTATGTTGTTTAAACCGTAAAGAGGGGTTTTTAGCAGACTGCCCCACATAAAAACAACGATTACCCAGTAGAAACTTGGGACTCTGTTTTCTAAATTTTACAAGCTTTCCTACTTGTTTATCCAGTTCGATTACATAGAGGTAGTATTTCAATATTATTAAGTTGTTACTTAACTTTCTCCCACTCTTCTACAATTGCTTTTTACAAAACGGCACGGACAAGCTGGATTGAATAATGATTACGCATTATATCCTAATAAGAAGACTTTGCCAATAGTTACACTAAATATTGTAATCCCAACAGTAATCCCATATAAAACAAATAGGGTAGTTAACTTAAGTGAATTCCAAATCCAAGAATCTTGATATATATTTTTAAACATGAAAAAAATATAATACAACAAATAGAATGTTGTAAATATATCTATAATAGGAACTATTTCCTCAAGTGTAAATATGAAAAAAATGAATGTATGAAAATGTAAAACTGTAATTAAGTGGTATGAATATAATTGTCTTTTTTTCTTATTAAGCAAATAAACACAAAAAGCCATAAAAGGCATCAATATGAACATTGCAGTAGGCATATTTGACCAAACTAAATCGTGTTCAGTAAGTTCTTTTTTTTCTGCCACCATTACACCCTTATTAAAATTTTCTTTAAAAAAGTCTACAAAAGGTGCAACTATTTCTGGGCTTGGGTCATATTTAGGACTTGATTTATCTAACTCAAATTGGAAAGGTTTTTCCCGAAAATCAGATTTGTACAATGATATATCTGTGCCAGGATTAATAATACTTGAAATAAAAAAATACATCAAACTCATCACCAAATATAATCTTAATGGGGGAAGATATTTTGTCCTCCTGCCTAACCAATATTCCGTTGTTAATAAGCCTGGTTTAGTAATTAAATATTTTAAAGTAATAAAGAATCTGGTATCAAATGAAAAAACATTATCAGTAAATTCTTTTAATATTTCCTTTATTGATAATAATTGACTATTTTTTTGCCCACATTCTGAACAATACAACCCAACTAATTTAGAATTAC
This sequence comes from Fidelibacterota bacterium, assembly GCA_030748955.1. Classification (GTDB taxonomy): domain Bacteria; phylum Fidelibacterota; class Marinisomatia; order SCGC-AAA003-L08; family D37C17; genus D37C17. The sequence continues at coordinate 27,573 of JASMKZ010000018.1, forward strand.
AGTTTTTACATGGTTTTCTTTCAAGGGTTTGGTTCATGATAAAAATTAGGTATTATTCATTTTACACTGAAAGAACTAGTTACAGCTTTCTACTTGACTCACTTCTATCTCGTTAGTTAATATTTATGCTGTTATGAATTGTAATAGAGCAATATTTACAATTATTTTGTTATCAGGATTTCTACTGGGGCAATTTCCAATTGAACTGAACCCTGATGAAATGACCGAGCCTATCAGTTTTAGTGCCGGGTCAGATACAGAGTTTTTACTTACAGTCACTGCTTCTTCAAATACCAACTGGGCACAGGCAGAATCAGAGTCTGCCACACTAATGGTGATCGTTGATGGTGAGTTAATTGATTACAATCAGGATATTGTTCTCTATGCTGGAGAACATGAGCACCTTTACTATACCAGTTTAGGGCCTATTTTGGCAGGCGAACACAGCATTCAGTTTACGTTTGATGATGCAAAATCCAGCGACGGCGCCAACCTTATAACAATTGAGTCCATTGAGCTTATTGATATTGCTACTATCGATGTGGACGCTGATGCCCTGACACATTCCCCCATTCTCTATGGACGGGACCTCCTTTCGTGGAATGAAAGCACCCATACGGATATTCCACTTATCATGTGGCATGATATAAACATGGTAGGCTCCAATAAGCGTATAACCTATTCTATTATTTTCTCCAATGAAGATAGCCGAGTTGGGGTAGGACTTGCAGATCTTATGTATAGCTATGGGCGAACCACAGATATTGAATGGGTGTATGAAGTGCTCCTGTCCCCAAGCGGTGATATCTTGAGTGAAATCTTCCAGGGAGCCAGCCACATTACCACAGATTTTGAGGGAAATAAAATTGGCCGCCATCCTTTGCTTAAAAATGCCACATTAAACTGCAATTTCACCGATGTTGGCACATCAGATTATAAATTTTTTCTATCCCCCGTTTATACTGCAAATGATGACTACACTCGGCAAATTCTCATGGATGAAAACCCATGGACCTACCGCATTATGGCAGAAGAGCTC
>JASMKZ010000190.1 GCA_030748955.1 Fidelibacterota bacterium
AACAGATGGCTGTGATCTTCCCGATCTCAATTTATTTTTAAGTAATGATGGCTCTGTATATTATAATTCATCAGAGGCCATAGCTGGGTTCCAGTTTAATGTGGATGGTGCAACTGCAACTAGCGGTTCTGGAGGTGCTGCGCAAGATGCTGGATTTGTGGTAAGTGTTGGTGGGTCAACCGTATTGGCATTTTCATTTACAGGTGCAACCATACCTGCAGGTTGTGGTACACTTGTTAATCTTGCTCTAAATGGTGATGCTACAGGACTTTCTGGAATTGTGGTATCAGATGCATTTGGTAATGCTATACCATTTATATACTATGTTGGTGATGATACAGAGCTAGTGGCAGACTGCAGTGATGAATATCCTGATTGTGCAGCAAACGAATTTGACTGTGCTGGTGAATGCGGCGGCTCAGCAGAATTAGATGAGTGCGGCGTATGTGGTGGTGACAACAGCGTTTGCGCCGACTGTGCAGGCGTACCAAATGGTGACAGCTGGGTAAGTGATTGCGGCTGTGTTGATGCTGATAATTCAGGTGATGACTGTGATGACTGTTTTGGCGTACCAAATGGTGATTCTGTAGTAGATAATTGTGGTATCTGTGACAGCGACGCATCCAATGACTGTGTGCAGGACTGTAATGGTGATTGGGGCGGCTCAGCTGTAGTTGATGAATGCGGCGTCTGTGGTGGTGACGGTATTGCTGATGGCGCATGT
>JASMKZ010000191.1 GCA_030748955.1 Fidelibacterota bacterium
CCAACAATAAGTAATAATATAATTATCCTGCGAATCATAGGGGGTTAGTTATCGTTCTAATGATATTACTACTTTTTCATTCTTCTCGTGATTATCAACCTCTAAAACTGTACCAGTAAAATCAGGAGATTCAGAAAGTTTAATAATTTCTTGAATATCTATTCCTTCCTTTTGAAGTTCTTCTTTAGCTTTTTTGGGGATTAAACTTTTGACTATCTTTATGACGGCAAGAGGAATGGATACAGTTGTTAATGGCTTTTCAGTTCCTTGCTCATATTTCTTAATACATAGCTTTGCCATTCATAGACTCCTTTTAAGCATTAGTTTCTTCATTTTAGTCCTTGATTAGATACTTAAAATTACACAAAATAAAATCAAGAATTATAAGACTTTACTCAAAAAAAATTAGATTTCATTGGGCTTTAGAAATTAAATTAAAAGATAGATGGATTTTTGCGGATCCTACGTTAGGAATTCTACTTAGATCAAAGATAAATAAAAAATTAATTGGCATTAAAGAAATAAAAAAATCAAAAATAGAAGATATTCTATGGAATAAAAAAATTTCTCTAAAAAAATTTTCAAATTTAGAAAAAAATAATTTTTTTTATTATAGGAAAAGAAAAAACTTTCTAAATCCCAAAAAAAAGTATTTTAGTTATTTTTACAAAAGTGAAATAATTAAATTTTTTGATAAAAATTTTTCATACAAAAAAAGAATT
>JASMKZ010000192.1 GCA_030748955.1 Fidelibacterota bacterium
CGTCACGGATATCGATAGCAAATATTCCACCTTTTCGTGGCTTGCTGTATGCCGATAGCGCTGTTTTTTTGACAAGGCCATTCCTTGTTGCCATAACAATAAAATGTTGATCATCAAACTCCTTTACACCAACGAACGCCTCAACCTTTTCTCCAGGTTCACAACCAATAAGGTTTACAATTGCTCTTCCGCGCGTTGCGCGTCCCCCTTGGGGTATATCATATACTTTCAACCAGTGACATTTTCCACGATCTGTAAAAAAGAGCATGTAATTGTGTGTGTTGGCGATGAAAAGGTGCTCAACAAAGTCTTCTTCTTTGCTGGCCGCACCCTGAACGCCGCGCCCGCCGCGCCTCTGGGTACGATATGTGTTAAGTGCAGTCCTTTTTATGTATCCCTCGTGCGTAATGGTTAACACAACCTCTTCGTCTGCAATCATGTCCTCCATTGTAAAGTCACTATCAACGGGAATGACCTCTGTGCGACGTGGGTCACCATATTGGTCTTTTATTTCTTTAAGTTCTGACTTAATAATTGACATTCTTTGGCCGCGACTTTCAAGAATGCCCTTAAGGTGGGCAATAAGTTTTATTACTTCTTTATATTCTTCAACCACCTTATTCACTTCAAGGCCGGTAAGTCTTTGTAGGCGCATATCCAGAATTGCTTGTGACTGCTTTTCAGAAAGACTGAAACTATTCATTAGGCCTTCTTTGGCTAT
>JASMKZ010000193.1 GCA_030748955.1 Fidelibacterota bacterium
TCAATATTCATTTTTCTACATTCATTAATTAAAATAACGACTCTATCTATATTTGTCATTTCACTTGTTAAGTTTGCGGCCATAAACTCTGCAGGATAATAAGTTTTTAACCAAGCTGTTTGATAGGCTATATAAGAATAAGCAGTTGAATGGCTTTTGTTAAACCCATACTGAGCAAATTTTTCAATTAAATTGTATATATCTTTAGCATTTTTTTCAGAAATCCCATTATTAGAAGCACCTTCAATAAATTTAACCTTTAACGCTTCCATCTGTTCATTATCTTTTTTACCAATTGCTCTTCTTAAAATATCAGCCTGTGCAAGTGTGAAATTTGCTATCTCATTTACTATTTGCATTACCTGCTCTTGATATACAATAATACCATACGTTTCATCTAATATTGATTTTAATAAAGGAGAAATATATTTTATTTTTTTCTTTGTGGATTTTCGATTAATAAATTTATCAATGTTTTGCATGGGACCAGGCCTATACAAAGCATTCATTGCTATTAAATCTTCAAACTGGGTAGGCTTCAATTTCTTTAAAAACTCTCTCATACCTGCTGACTCAAATTGAAATACACCAATTGTTAATCCTTTAGAAAACAGCTGATAGACCGTAGGATCATCCATAGGAATATTTCTGATATCAATAGATACATTTTTTTTATTTAACATATTAAGTGTATGATTGATTACAGTGAGATTACGTAAT
>JASMKZ010000194.1 GCA_030748955.1 Fidelibacterota bacterium
GAATAAAAATCTTTAAATCTAACTCTTCCATATGTTTGCAAGCATTGCAAGTACAATCCGTATTTATCTTTATTATATCTTTTTTATCTGAGAATGCGTTATAGACCCTTTTTGCAAAATCAACCATAAACTGGGATCCTTCATAAGCGATATTTTCAGCATGTGCAAAAATAGCATCGCCCATAAACTTTGAAATAGTGACGGATTTTTTGAATTCGGGCAACATTGAATCAAATAAATCCTTTATAATACCATTAGCATGTTCGAGTTCTGTTTCGGCAAGAAAGCGAGTATAACCAGAGATATCTGCAACTACTAAAAAACCTTTTTTTATTTCAGCATTCATTATTTTATTATTGGTTGTTTATAAATAAATACATGAATCAAGTTACAATGAACAATAATTAAATAACAAATATTCGACCCAATATTAATTATCTATCTTGCCCACATTCGTGGGGTTTTTTGTTTGTGGGAGGATGGGTAGATTTAGTTAAATAATTTTAAGGAAATTATAATGTTAAAAAATATATTTCATAACTGCTTAAGTTTGTTATTGTTTCTATCATTTCTGTTTTCGCAAGGCTCGCCTGAAAAAAGATTAGATGCTAAGTATTATTTAGTTAGTTATACGAAATTTAAGGAGGGTAAAAAACAGGAAGGTATGGAAATCATTCAAAAATATTTTTGGAAAGCAGATAGGGAAATAAAAAGAA
>JASMKZ010000195.1 GCA_030748955.1 Fidelibacterota bacterium
AGATATAGAATTAGCTTTAGAATATTATAAAAAGCATGAAAACGTTTTTGATTCAACTCAATTTAATTCTTTAACTGCTGAATTACAAGGTTATGTAGATGGAAGTGGAAGAAATAAAGGTGAAAGTATGTCAATGGGATGGGGATATAATCTTGAAGTTGTAGATATAACAGGTGATGCTGTATTAGCAAAAATAACTTCAAAAAGAAATCCATACCTTAAGGTTAGAAAAGGCGATAAAATAAGACTTGTTTTTAACTAATCCATCCTGCTTTGGGAGCAGGGGGTCGCAGGTTCGAATCCTGCCACCTCGACATAAGATTAAAAAGCCTCTATTATAGAGGTTTTTTTGTTTTGTATATTTCCTTATGAATCAGCAAACAAAATGTCAAAATTGTAGTTACGAAGGCATAAAAAAATTCTGTCCAGAATGTGGACAGAAAAATGTCCAACTAAAAAAAATAACACAAATATTATCTGATTTTTTTGACACATTTTTTTCATTAGATTTTAGGATTTTTTCAACTTTAAAATGTTTACTTTTTAAGCCCGGGTTTTTAACTAAGGAATATTGGGATGGAAGGAGAGAAAAATATCTTCCCCCATTAAGACTATATTTAATTATAAGTTTTTTTACATTTGTAGTTCTACCATTTATTACTCCACTTACCCTAGGCAAGGGCTTCTTATGTGTTACTTCCGAAGAACAAA
>JASMKZ010000196.1 GCA_030748955.1 Fidelibacterota bacterium
GAATCGTAGGGGTTAGTTATGTAGTAATAATAACTAATAAAACTATAAATCCTGCTGTTAATGAAAAATATTTAAACTTCATTTTTTTATACTTTTTAGTCAATTCTTTTCCAGTTGTAATACTACCATCAGAAAATACCATTTTGTCTACCAATGTTATTTCAAATGTTTCTTCATCACATTTTGCTAAAAAAAATGGTCTAGGAAATCCATTTTCTAACGTAAATCCCTCTGACCAACTTGTAGTATGTGTACATATTTGATAGCTACCATCATTTAAATAGATAATACCATCATTATCTTCACGCCAATCAATATCTATTAGGGTTATCCCATCATTTCCATTTTCAGTAGCACCCACATAAACAATAAGTAATAATATAATTAGTCTGCGAATCATAGGGGGTTATTTAGACTTTGTTGAATCTGTCCGACATTCTTCTAAATATATCCGATTATTAAAGGGTAACACTTTTAATTTTTCGCTACTGCATTGATGCATACAATCGCACCATTCATTTGAGGCTATGGTAAATGTTGTACATTCAATTTTACAGTCAGCCTTAATTTCATCAGTATTTAGCGTGATTGTTTTTGAAGCACATCCAACAATTAAGAATATAGATAATAAGATTAATTTCTTCATTTTATCTCCTTGATTAAACTGCAATTCTTATATGTAAACTTAATATGGTTTGCCGATAAATAA
>JASMKZ010000197.1 GCA_030748955.1 Fidelibacterota bacterium
CTAACACCAAATTTAAAATTGAAGAAGTTGCGTGCTCAGTATCAGCCCCGGTCACCCGGGGTTTTTTGTTTGTGGGATGATTGGTAGATTTGATTAATTATAAAAAAGGTATAGTATGTCTCTAAAGTTATTAACTCAGCTCTCACATTTTATCACAATGATGTTTGGGATAGCGTTGGGTATGACGTTATGCCTTTTATATCAGTTTAAGGTCAAAATATTCATTGATGATTTAATACCATATATACTTTTAATCATTCTAATGAGTGGTTGCATGAGAATATATACTTTGCTTTTGTGGAAGAAGAATAATTATAGCTCAAAAATTTTTAATGATTAAGCGTTTCACATTCTAGCTCCGGTCACCCGGGGTTTTTTGTTTGTGGGTGGATGGGTAGATAAGCCCGCGCACATTGTAATGCTATTTTTTGTAATTCAGAGTAAATAACATTAAGGGAGACTTACTTTGCTGAAATAAAGGATTTTTAAAATGAAAAAATTATTTATTCTAACTATATTTTTATCAATTCAACCAATTTGGGCTATGGATAATTTAACTGATGAACTTGATGTTGCTTGGGGGAAATTAAAAAAAACAGTTTCTAAGGGAGATTTTCGTTCTTTTAAATCCGTTTATCATTGGGATGCCGTTTTAGTAAATGGAACATCAAAAAAGAGTTATCCTATCAAAAATGCATTTGAAGGTTG
>JASMKZ010000198.1:0-279 GCA_030748955.1 Fidelibacterota bacterium
AGGTCATGAATTCCAACGACACCGGTATCGGCGGGATGAAGGAAGTTATCGTGTCCATGAAAGGTGATAGAGCCTACGGCATGCTGAAATATGAAAGCGGTGTCCATCGCGTACAGCGCGTACCCAAAACAGAAACAAGTGGTCGTGTGCACACTTCTGCAGCTACCGTTGCCGTGTTGCCGGAAGCGGAAGATGTAGATATCGAAGTGAACTCTGCAGATCTGAAAATCGATACCTACCGTGCAAGCGGTGCTGGCGGTCAGCATGTAAACAAAACAG
>JASMKZ010000198.1:289-707 GCA_030748955.1 Fidelibacterota bacterium
ACCCATATTCCTACTGGGCTGGTTGTAACCTGCCAGGATGAATCATCCCAACATAAAAATCGTGCTGCTGCATTGAAAGTTTTAAAATCACGCTTGTTGGCCGCAGAGCAGGAAAAAGCCGCAGCAGAAAGAGCTGAAGAACGAAAAAGTCTGGTCTCTACCGGTGACCGTTCAGCCAAGATTCGCACCTATAATTTTCCTCAGGGTCGTGTCACCGATCATCGCATTAATTTTACTACCTACCGGTTGCAAGAAATATTGGATGGTAACATTACGGAGATTATCGAGCAGTTGAAAATTGCCGAACAGCAGGAACTGCTGGCTGCGGCAACAAAATGAGCTGGAATTATTATTTTTATTGGCTGTTAAAAGACTGAATTATGCAGTCGGTCAAAACAGAGGAAAAAACTTGGCTTAT
>JASMKZ010000199.1 GCA_030748955.1 Fidelibacterota bacterium
ACCAACTGTGACCAAGTATCAATATATGATGAGATTCTCCCAATCACATATAACCTTTACAATGCATATCCTAACCCATTCAACCCAGTCACAACTCTCCGCTACGACCTTCCTGAAGATGCCATGGTAAATATCACTATCTTCGATATGATGGGACGAGTAATTAAAACTATTGTAAACAGTCAACAGAACGCTGGTTTTAAATCAGTACGCTGGAATGCTACCAATGATTATGGTAAACCTGTGAGTGCAGGTATCTATTTGTACATGATACAGGCTGGGGAGTATAGGCAAACCAGGAAGATGGTATTAGTAAAATAAATTTACCCTTTTCACAACATCAAGCCCCGGTCACCCGGGGTTTTTTGTTTATGTGGCTGATAGTAGATTTGGTTGAGCCAAGGAGATTACTATGAAAGATTTTAAAATTTTATTTTTCAGTTCACTTCTTATTACAGCGGTTGCTTTTGCGCAATGGTCAACTGATCCTGCAGCCCCGCAATCACTGGGCAGCGGCGTCCAAGCGCAGCTGGCGGCGACTTCCGATGGAGGAGTTTATGTGGCGTGGTTGAGTGATGGCAATTACCACGTTTATCTGCAACGTCTGAACTCTTTAGGCGAATCCCAATGGAGTGACAATGGAATGGTTGTGAGTGATAACGCCAATGCTTCTTGGATTGCCGTGTACCATTTAAACCTAGCTAT
>JASMKZ010000019.1 GCA_030748955.1 Fidelibacterota bacterium
ATAAGCTTAGAATGGTTGGCATCATCTACTCTGCCACCACAGTTATCTGCAAGTATACAGTTGGCTAGTTGAACAATATCTAAAACATTATAGTTACCATCACCATTCATGTCAGAGGAACAGCCACCTTCAATACCACTACAGGTAGTTGCCAGTACACAGTTGGCTAGGGCTACTATATCTAGCACATTCCAGCCGCCATCACAATTCAGGTCGCCGAGGGCACAGGGGCAGCAGCCATCGTTATTATCATTATTATTAAAATCAGCTGCATTTCGGGGATAGATCTTGAACTCGCTATAGCTATAACCCACAACTCCTACAATAGATAGATATGTATCATTCACTGAAGGCGTTGACCAATCTCCATCAAAGTAGTAATCATCCATAAGTGTAGGGCCAGAGCCATCATTTATCTGGATATTCCCAAATTCATCAATAGCTTCAACGGTTACATTCTCTACTTTTACAAGCATCCCCTCAAGTCCTTCACCAGAAAGGGAACAGTCAATACCTAGATCCCCTGTACTAATTGTTAAGGGTGTCATACAACTTCCCGTAGAACTTGCAGAAGATGAAGTAACATCTATAATCTGGGTAAAACTATAGTATTCATTCACAGTGCCAGTTAGCGTGAGTTCATCGCCCACGCTGGGAAGAATATCAAAATCGCGGATATAAATACCAGCGCATTCATCGACACCTGGTTGTTGAAGAAAAAAGGTTCCTTCACTGGAATGCCCTGGGGCAAGTACATGCGTAACATAGCCGTATGTAGAAACTACGTCACCTGCCATGGATGTTTCATAGCAGTAAGTGCCCTGTTCCAGATCACTGGGGCACTGAATATCCTGGATGGATGTTCCAGTGCCAACTGTTATGGTAACCTCATCAGTGGCTTCATTAAAATCATTATCATAGACAGTGAGTCTGAAAACCAGATCGCCATCTGTAGCTGGAGCAGTAAAAGTGGTAACTGCAGCTTCTTCATCTAAAAGAGTCACTGCTGTTCCTCCAATTTGTGTCCATTCAAAAGCGATAATATTGCCATTGGGGTCATAACTTCCCGAACCATCCAGAGTTACTACCGTTTCAGGTGCAACCATCTGATCATCTCCTGCATCTGCAACAGGGCAGGTGGGGCAAAGAACAATATCACTCATGGTACGGGGCAGAATACTAAATTCGCTGTAGGCATAATCCACCACACCAACAATACTGGCAAATTCCTGCCCTAAATTGGGCGCAGGCCATGCACCATCAAATAACTTGTCATTAATCATAACGGGGCCTGATCCATCATCTATATACCATTCACCAAATTCATTACTTGCTGTTGAAACAGTAACATCAGATATGCGCACCAGCATACTTTCAACGGCTTCACCCGCTGCCAGACAGCCAAGCAAGTCACCTGTGGAAATATCGGTTGGTTCTACAGAGTTGTTGGATGAATTAACTGTAAATGAGGCAGCATCGATGAGCTGTGTTAAACTGTAATATTCATTAACAGTAGCTGTGATAGTAATATCCTCTCCTAGATTTGGAGGTGTAGCAGAATATCCATGAACATAAATCCCGCCATAATAGTCGGCACTTTCATCCTGAAGATAAAAATTTGGATAGTCAGCAGATTTAGCCGTGACAATTCCTGATGTAGTCCAACATTCTTGATCATGAGGCGATTCATAGCAATACTGACCTTGTTCTGAGGTATACTGGATATCATAGATGGATATGGAGCCTTCCGGGTAAACACAGCTTCCATCATCATCATCGGCAAATGGATTATAGTTACATGCCGATACGTTTGTACATCCTGCAGATGTTCCAGGATAATTTACGGTAGCACTACTTGGCGCTGTTACTTCCACCAGGTCAATAAAATAAACCGTTGGGTCAGATCCAGCTGAAGTACTACTGTAAAGCCTGGCCTGAATAACCAGCGCTTCTCCAGAATCCCAATTTTCCTGATTTGTTGAAAAGGTATGGCAAACCTGCCCCCAGCCAGAACCATCTGTATAGTCATTATTGCCATCTGCCGATCCACCGTAAGAGGTTATATCATCATTGGTAGACCAGCTACCCCATATCCTCAGAGACGGAGATGAACTGGGCGTATTATCATAGCCATAAAAACAGGCTTCAATACTTTGACCCGCTGATAAATCAGTTACCCAGGCAATAAATGCCTGAGGGGTTCCATCATGAGGTGATTCAGAAACGGTTAACATTCGTGAACCGTCATAAGGTGAGATACCAGACGTAGCGCCTACATTAGCTGGGTCTGCCAGGTTTCCATAGCTGCCTAAAATAGTGCCAGTCCCGTCTTCCCAGCTGTACGACGATCTTTGCTGAGCAAAAATTAGGGTCACAAATAGACTAAAAAATACTAGTTTTTTCATACTTTTCTCCAATAATGATTATTTCCTCCGCCAAAGGATAGGCTTTAATTTACAACAGACGAGGACCTCGAGGAAAGGAAGATTTTAATTAGATTATTATAATGAAATTTAATCTAAATAAATTTATTTAAAACATTAATCTTCTGCCACCATCCCTAAAAATGCCTTCACGCCAGCTTCAATTTCAGTACATACATTCTCATTGTCCTGCAAATACCGTTTTGCATTTTCTTTTCCTTGTCCAATTTTTTCTTTATTGAAAGAGTACCACGCACCCATTTTATTTACAATATCAGCCTGAACAGCCAGATCCAGCAAATCCCCTTCATAAGAAATTCCCTCTCCATACATAATATCAAACTCTGTAGTCTTAAATGGCGGGGCCACTTTATTTTTTACTACTTTAACCCGGGTACGATTTCCAACAACTTGGTCACCCTCTTTTATCTGTCCAATTCTACGAATATCCAATCGTACAGATGCATAGAATTTAAGTGCATTACCACCGGTAGTAGTTTCGGGGCTACCGAACATTACACCAATTTTATGACGGATTTGGTTAATAAATATTACAGAAGTTTTGGACTTAGAAACGGTTCCTGTAAGTTTTCGTAATGCTTGTGACATGAGCCTGGCCTGTAGGCCCATATGTGAATCACCCATATCACCATCTAATTCGGCTTTTGGGACCAACGCAGCCACAGAATCAATTACAATTACATCCAGTGCGCCGCTTCTAACCAGAGTTTCCGTAATATCTAAAGCCTGTTCACCAGTGTCTGGTTGAGAGATTAACAAATTATCAGTATCAACGCCTAATTTTTTGGCATATTCGGGATCCATTGCATGTTCAGCATCAATAAAGGCAGCAAGACCACCGGATTTTTGAGCTTCTGCTATTATGTGTAGGGTAAGTGTTGTTTTCCCTGAAGATTCAGGGCCATAAACTTCTGTGATTCTACCTCGGGGAATCCCTCCTATACCTAATGCCGCATCCAATGAAATAGAACCGGTGGGGATACCCTCAATTTTAACAATAGTATCTTCACCCATCCGCATTATTGATCCCTGACCAAATTGCTTTTCAATTTGAGAAATAGCTAAATCTAAAGTTTTATCTTTTTGTTGAACTTCCATTGGAATTTTCCTTTCATATTCAATTTAGTGGGAACGTATTTATTATAGTATGCTGCGCCCCCTAAGGGAGCAATTTACTTTCATACATAGAAATAGAATTAATTTCCAAATCTATCGGGGAATATACACTGTTCAAGAGGGGTAAAACATCAATTTTGTTCAATTGCCAATCGAGCTATGTTTAAAGCGGCGGTAGTGGTCATTTCCCGATGGATATTTCTGCCGTAACTAAAGGTATATTTTTTTACCATAGAATTTTCTGGCGTTACTACTCCAATATAGACCAATCCAACAGGCTTAGTTTTCGTTCCCCCTCCAGGTCCTGAAATGCCGGTTGTACTGATGCCAATATCAGCCCCGGTTTTATCTCTAACCCTTGTTGCCATTTCTAGAGCAGTCTCTTTACTCACTGCTCCGTGAGTATTAATAATATCATTAGGTACATCTAAAAGAGAGGTTTTCAATTGATTGCTATAGGCAGTAACGCTCCCTAAAAAATATGCTGAGCTTCCAGCAGTGTCTGTCAAACGCTTGCCTATGAACCCACCTGTACAGGATTCGGCTGTGGCGATAGTAAAATTATTATTAATTAATTTGAGTCCGAGGACTTCTTCTAAAGTGTCATTATTTATTCCATAAGCATAGGGCTTCATAGCTTGAAAAAATTCATCTTTAATCTTTAGCAGATTTTCATTTTTATCCACCCTGTTTATTCTGAATGATACGCCTGAAAAATGAGGCAGAAATGCGAATCGAAATGACTTTGAATATTTTTCCATTAAAACGGTTACTTTTTCTGCTAAATGACTTTCCATTATTCCGGCTGTTCTAATAGTAATAATATTTTCTGTGGGAGTCTTATTAATATAATTGGGGAGAATATAATTTTTCACCATTTCACGCATTTCTCCCGGAACTCCCGGCATGATAAATACATGCGTGCCTTTAAACAATAAGTGCATGCCTAGTGCCGTACCGTTTTTATTGGGCAAAACATCTGCTGTTTTAAGGAGCATTGCCTGACTGCGGTTACTTTTGGGAATCTTAATAGCTCGCTTCTTAAAATGATGTATTAGTTGATTATAATAATTTTCGTCAAATATTAATTCATCATTTAGAAGCTGACAAAAAGCCTCTTTGGTTATATCATCATGGGTGGGCCCTAATCCACCTGTGACAAATAGATAATCATATTTATCATCCAATATATTTTGGGTTTCAAAAATGATATCATTTAGATTATCGCCCACAGCAAGTTTTTTTCTGATTCGGATATTGTAGGGAAGAAGAGCTGTCCCCAGCCAGGAAGAATTTGTATCTACGGTGAATCCTTGTAGGAGCTCATCACCTATAGTAAGTATAGCGGCGTTCACAAAACAGAAGCAATACCGGTAACAATTCCCAAAGTAAATATGCCGGCTATAACGTCATCCAACATGATTCCCCATCCACCGGGAAGGTTCTGAATTTGATAGATAAAAGATGGTTTTAAAATATCAAATAATCGAAAAAGAAGAAACGCTGTTAAGTAAAGACCTAAATTATGAGGCAGCATAAAAAGTGAAATACCCATACCCACTGCTTCATCAATTACTACTTCGGAAGGATCGTGGACTTTTAAATATATTGCAACTTTACGGGATGAATACGTACCCAATACAAAGAGTAAAATTATTGTAGAAAGTTGAACAGTGGCTGTGACAGGGAGAAAAAGCCATAAAATTAATGCTCCCAAACTTCCCCAAGTTCCCGGTGCAACGGGAAGTTTACCAAGGTAAAAAAAAGTGGCTACAAATTGCCAGAGGGTCATTTATTAAAAAATAAATTTTCTAAAGTTTTATAATTGTAATACACATAATGAACGCCAGTATAAAATGTAATTATAGTGGTTATCACCATAAGATAAAAAAGTGATTCTTTTACAATAAGTTCAGGAATATCTATTTTATAGGAAATAAGAATAAGAAAAATAAGGATAAAATTAATAGTAACAATTTGGAAAAATGTTTTCCATTTACCTGCTTTACTAGTAATCATAGTGACACCCCTATATTGCATGAGCGTACGCATAAGTGTTACCAAAATATCCCTAAATGAAATCAGGATAATCATCCAAAGTTTAACAGTAGTTGTTAATACTGGGAGAAACATAAATCCGTAAAAAGCAGATAGCACTAATAATTTATCTGCAAGTGGGTCAAAATAAACTCCGAACGGAGATTCAATATTATATTTTCGGGCAATTATGCCGTCATAGGCATCGGTAATGGAGGCAACAACAAAAACTGTGAGTGCCAGTAATTTCCCATGGCTGAAATCTGAAAATAAAAAATACAGAAATACCGGTACCAACAGAATCCGCGTTGAGGTAAGGAAATTAGGAATCCATTTATACTTCATACTTCAGAATGTAAATTAACTCGTTCATTTATTGATCGCGAGAGGGTAGCTTCATCAACATATTCTAAATGCCCGCCAACTGGTAATCCTCTAGCTAATCGTGTTATTTTGATAGAGTTGGAATCTAATAATTTAGAGATATACAAAATTGTTGCTTCTCCCTCAATACTGGCATTGGTTGCAATAATGAGCTCAGTAGCCGATTTGACACGTTCCATAAGAGAATCAATTTGCAAATCCTCAGGACCAATACCATCCAGTGGAGAAAGTAGACCGCCTAACACATGATATACTCCCTGAAAACCAGTTTTTTCTATGAGGTAAATATCTGATGGCTCTTCACAAATACATATAATTGTATTGTCTCTTTTTTCATCAGAACAAATTTCACAGAGTTCAGCTTCTGCAATATTATGGCAACTATTGCAGGTATTAATTTTATTTTTTACATTCAGTAAAGCTTGGGCAAAATCTTCCACATCTTTGGCATGTGTTTTTAATACATGTAACCCTAGGCGATGGGCAGTTTTTTTTCCAATTCCCGGGAACTTAGAAAAACCTTCAATAACCTTTTCTAATGTTGGAGGCAATCCGTCCATTACATTCCAGGAATTTTTATTTTTCCCATCATGCCACCGGTAATTGAATTCATTTTCTCTTCGGCAACTTTACCAGCATTTTGGAGTCCTTGATTTACTGCAGCGAGAATCATATCTTCAATCATTTCCTTGTCTTCATTTAGAATTTCAGGGTCAATATTTAATGCAACAAGTTCTTTATGACCATTTACTCTGACAGAGACCATTCCTCCACCGGCCTGGCCTTCAATTTCAATTGAATTAAGCTCTGCTTGTGCTTTTTCCATTTGGCTCTGCATTTCCTGAGCCTTTTTAATCATTTTATTTATTCCACCTTTAGGTAGCATCGTCTTCTCCTATCTTATAATTTCACCATCAAATGTTTCTAAAACCTTCATAAATAAGGGATGTTCTGCACTTTCCGGCTTCTTTTTTTCTGGTTTGTCTTCGTTATTTTCCTGAATATGAAATTTAATTCTAATTTTCTGTCCCAATTTATCATTTATTACCGAAGCTATTTGCTCCGCATCTTTCTCTAAGGTTTTTAAATGAAATCTATGTCCATTGATTAGTTCAATTAATAATTGGTTTCCATCAAAACTGGTTAAATTTGCTTCTTCAAGAAAATGAGAAATTTTGGAATTTTTCTTTTCTAGTTCCTCAATTATTTCATTCCAATGATTTTTATAATTTTCTAAAGTCAATGGCTTTATAGCTTCAGGTTTTGGCTCAGAAATAGTCTGAGGTTTTGCTACTAAAACGGGGCTTTCAACTACAGGATTTTTTTCAGCAGGGGACACATCTTCAGGCTCTAAAGTATTAGTGCGCGCTGTTTCTTTTTCAGCAGTAGTTGATGGTATTTGAAGTTCGGATTTTTTTGCAGAAATATTTACCGGCATATCTCCTGAGAGAATAGTTGCAATATCAATACTAGAGTCCATCATTGATAGCTTTATAAAAAGAGCTTCCAGCGATATCTGAGGTTGTTGAAGAAATCTTAATTTTGATTCAAATTGTAGAGATAAATCAAGCATTCTAAGAAAATCAGCTGTAGAAAACCGGCAGTCTCTCTGGAGCCAATTGGTGCTATTTTCTGAAAGATTCAATTTTCCAGATTCTCCTGTTTTTTGAATCATACAGTTTCGCAAATATTCATTAAACCCATTTATAAAATCAGAGATAGCAAACCCCGAATCTATCAATTGACTTAATTGATGAATAACATTTTTATGTTCCTTTTCTTGAATAGTTTGAACGATGTTTAGAAAAACATTTTCCTTAATCACCCCCAATATTTCTCGGATTGTTTCTAAGTCTAACGCATCACTGGCATAAGCAATTGTTTGGTCTAATAAGCTGAGAGAATCCCGCAAACTTCCACCTGCCTTTTGAGCAATGAGATAAATTCCACCTTTATCATATTTAATATTCTCAGATTCTAGGATTTTAGATAGATAATCTGAAATTTCATTAACAGAAATATGTTTAAAATCAAATCGCTGGGTTCTTGATAATATGGTTGCGGGAACTTTGTGGGAATCTGTTGTGGCCATGATGAAAATTGCATGGGGAGGGGGTTCCTCTAGGGTTTTTAATAATGCATTGAATGCAGGGCCAGTAAGCATATGAACTTCATCAATTATATAAATACGATATTTACCATTGTTTGGGGGATATTTTACAGCCTCTCGCAAGTCTCTGATTTCATCAATTCCCCGATTAGATGCACCATCTAATTCCTGCACATCCAGATTGCTGCCCTGAGTGATTTCCGTACAGTTTATACAGGTTCCGCAGGGGTTATTCTCTTTTGGATTCTTACAGTTTAGCACCTTTGCAAGAATACGAGCAGTGGTTGTTTTCCCTACCCCTCTTGGGCCAGAAAAAATATAACCGTGTGCAACTCGGTCTAAGCCTATGGCATTTTGCAATGTACGGGTTATATGTGTTTGGCCAACAACTTCATCAAATTGCTGTGGTCGTAATTTTAGTGATAATACTTGATAACTCATGTCAAATTATTAAAAATTAAAACTGTGCACCGGCAGTTGTATTTTCTGTTTAAATGATCTGTTTTACAGCCAGCTCAGTTTCAGAAGTTTACGGCACATAAGCAATATTTCTACCGCTGCTTCCTTCCGGATCTGACGGGATTAAAAACAAGCCTATTGCGTAAAGCTGAAAACATCAACACCACTTATAAACCATTTCAAATTCAGCAAAACCCTCCTGCCGGTATTCAATCCTGCATAAAGCGGGTTTCAGGGTACAGGGAACCGCTAACTCCCCATCTAGCACAGATTTAAGGTTAATTTTATTTTCTCCGTTATATAAAGGACGTAAATTTACGTTGAATAAGATGAATTTAAGGAAGAAAATGAATTAGTTATTTAGCCCCTTTCTTTGATAGTTCTACAGAGAAACCAGATAGAGTATAAATATTCCCATCATTATCGTGTTCCGAATCATCTTCTATAATGGTCAGTGGCTCTTCAAAATTTAATCGCCATATCCCTATAAGGGAGTCAAGATAAGTAGATATTTCATTACCATTTTCATCAGTATAGCGATAGTTATCTCCAAGTTTATCAGGTTGTTCATACTGAAATTTTATTGTACTGTCTGCCAATCTGGTATTCCAAAGCCGAACCTCATCTATATATCCATACCAAAAATTTTCTCGAATGGTTCGATCCTTATTTACAATTGCACCAACATTTAGTATACTTCCCTTAACATCCAGCAAACTACCACTACTTAATATTTTATAATCATTTATATAAATTCTTAATCCTTCAGAATCGGAAAATAAAAGTGAAATAAGATAAAAATCATCTGGGTCAGACCAATCTAGTCCACTATATTCCTGCCTGTCAATTGCTGAATTAATGATAGTGGTAATACTATTTTTTTGGTTCACATCCCTTAATATGGCTAAAGTAATATTGTCATCGGGATCAATTATTGAAAATATTGCAGGCGCTTTATTTGTATTAGCATCACCGCCAGAAATCCAGAATTGTATAGTAAAATCATCTGATTCTAATTTCATACTGTCGATTTCTGCAAATTCAATCCAGCTACCACCGGAAAAATACAAACTATTATATATTGTTTCTTGAATAATTAAATCGATACAGGAAAATAAAAATAGAACCGGTAATAATTTTAACAATCTCATGGGATTGACCACCCAGTAACATAGTCGCTGAATACCTTGTTCCCATTAATATCAACAACTGCTACAGAATAATTATATGAAGTACCATTTCCCACATTCCTATCCATAAATGTCTCCTGATCCGGATCTACAATGATTGCCATTCTCCGAAAATCGTCTGCATTATCATCAGATATCCGCCAAATTTCATACTGGTATAAATAGGAAGAAATTGATACAGCATTCCAGGTGACCTGAATAAAATCACTATTATTTTTGCTCACATTTTCATCAAATAAAGAAATTTTTTGAGGAGATGCGAAATCAGTATAATTATAAATATAGCTATTTCTACCACCACTTTCTGAATTCACTCGAATCTGATAAAAATATTCAAATTCGCCTGGTTTTTCAGTAACCATTGAATCTGTAAAACTGGTTTCAGATTTTGTTAGAGTTGCAATTTCGCAGCCACAATATTCTGGGTTTATTAGAATATCTACATTTTCATAATCTGCTCGGTAGATAGTATAATTAGAAAAAGTTGAATCTGGTTCACTTGTTGAAGACCAATTTAAGACTCGATGGTATTTTTCTTGATTTTCAATATCGTCGAATTCCTCACCCTCATTCCATTCCCCATCAGCATTTGCATCAGTAAAATCTTCACCCTCATCCCAGACCCCATTTCCTCGCATTACTATTTCAACTTCATACCGAAAATTGTATACGGGGTAAACAGGTCTAGTGAAAATTTGGATGCTGTCCACATAAATAGAATCATTTGTTATAACTTGTATTGTAATATCCCTGAATTCACCAGGGTTCATACCACTAAATGTATGAGAGCTACCGCTTGGATTAATGAGTGTCCCAGAATAATCTAATTCAACCTCTCCCTCAGTTCCATGCCAACCGATAGTTACGGTTTCAAGGAATGAGCCTGAATTACTGTGGAGGTTCATCTTATAATTTTGACTCGGAAGGTTAGGGGGAGTATTAGAAATTATTATTGCAGCATCCTCACTACATGAAAGGATAAGAATAAGGAGTAAATTTATTTGCTTATTCATTTGTTGAATATTGATGAGAGATATTATTCTTCTGGTTTTGTAATTTTTCAATATCTTTCATAATGGAGACGGGGTCTTTGCCCACAGACTCTGCATTTTTCAACTCATTCCTGAGAGATTGAATATGAAGATTTATCCAATTTTTTTCCAGTCGAATTACACAGTCTTGAGCGGATAAAATTGTAGGGGTAAATTTTTCTAAATCAAATACAATCTCAGCCAATTTACTCCGGTGAACATCCTTTTTCAATTCATTCATAATCAGGCTTGCTTTGGGAGCATTCACCGAAGGTAAATGAATATACACCTTTTCATATATTTTTCGAGATAGCTCTGTGGCAATCCATTCCGGCTTAACAAAGTCAAATAGAAATTTACGAATGGTAATATTTTCTGCAAAGCAAAGTCGAATAAGATCATTTTCTAACAATTGTTTTTTGTCACTGAGCTTTGGCTTCAGATTTTCATTATTCTGTTGGAATTTTTGTCTACGTTTCTGTTTTCCCAGCATATTGTGCAGTGATTGAAAAATACTTTCTGCACTTACGCCAACAATTTCGCTTAATTCCCGACCTTGTAATTCTCGGCTCACAGGATCTTTAATTTGAATAATTTCCATAAGGACCTCATTCACAAATGCAGTTTTACCAGTAGTTGAGGTAACATCCCCTTTATAATTTTGAAAGTGAAAGGGCAGTAGTTTGGCGCTATTTTTAACAGCTTGTAGAAAGGGAGTATTTCCATCCCGCTTTACCCAGTCGTCTGGATCTAAACCATTTGGAATATTTACTATTAATGGAGAAAGCCCTGCCCTGAGAAGTACATAGCCCGCCCGAATAGCGGCAGAGATCCCCGCTGAATCTCCATCGTAAGCAAGGTGTACTTTTTCACAAAATCGTTTTATTTGAAGTGCATGCTGGTCTGTAAATGCAGTACCAGATATTGCCACAATATTGTGGATTCCCGATTGATACAGTTGAAGAAAATCAAGGTAACCCTCTACTACAATGACCGTTTTACTAGTCCGAATAATTTGTTTGGTTTCATTCAGACCATACAGAATTTTACTTTTATTATATATAGGAGTTTCCGGGGAGTTAACATACTTGGCCGGATCATCTGATTCAAAAACACGCCCAGCGAATGCAGCAATTTTGCCAGCGGAATTTGAGATACTAAACATAATTCGCCCCCTGAAACGATCCATATATCCGCTTTTAGTATCAATAAATAAACCGGATTGTTTCATGACATCACTTCGTACACCATCTTTTCGAAAAGCAGATAGTAGGGCATCTTTCTGTTTTAGGCTATAGCCTAATTGGAATTTTTTAATGGTATCTCTGGTAAGTCCCCGAGATTCTAAATGGGCCAGAACTTTACTTCCTTCTTCAGTACCCAGGTTCTCCAGAAAGGTACGTGCAGTTTTAGTATGTATATCAAATAACTGTGTAATGAGATCTTTGGATTGCCCCGATGACTCATCAATCTGGAGTTCAATGCTGTATTGGTCAGCCAGGTGTTTCACTGCATTTATAAATTCCATTCCTTCAATTTCCATGATGAAATTGATAACACCACCACCTACGCTGCAGCCGAAACATTTGTAAATTTGCCGTTCTGGGCTCACAGAAAAGGAGGCTGTTTTTTCCCCATGAAAAGGGCAGAGTCCGAAGTAATTTCGCCCTCGTTTTTTAAGCTGCACATATCCTGATACTACCTCAATGATATCAGCCGTACTGCGGATTTGTTCAATAATTTGTTCTGAAATTCGTCCCATGAGAATGTGAAAAAATACACCAATATGTCTGTTTTGGGTATATATTTTATTGATTTCTAATAGGTTATTTTTTGTACTTCTAAATTTATATATTAATAGAAAATTTATTAATTATTTCATTTTTTGTAATTAGATTTCAGTATAAGGATAACGAAAGTTTACTTTGAAGTAAACAGTAAAATTAATAACTATAAAGTGAATTTATATGCCAAAACCTAATACATATTGTGAATTTGTGGCCACTGTTGAAGATGACAATGTGCATCGTGTTTATCATGACACTCAATATGGGTTCCCAATTGAATCAGATAATGAGTTGTTTGGTCGATTGGTTTTAGAAATCAATCAAGCGGGCTTGAACTGGACCACCATCTTAAAAAAACAAGAAAATTTCAAAATAGCCTACCAACAATTTGATGTTCAGAAAGTGGCATCATATACTGAAAAAGAACGAGAACGACTATTGAGTGATTCGGGGATTATTAGGAATAAACTAAAAGTGAATGCTGCAATTTATAATGCAGGGCAAATAATTAAACTACAACAAGAATACGGTTCATTTAAAAACTGGCTGGAAATAAACTGCCCTATGGAATTAAAAGATTGGGTAAAACTCTTTACACAAAAATTCAAATTCACCGGTTATGAAATTACCAATGAATTTCTCATGAGCAGCGGATATATAAAAGGTGCGCATGAAAAAGGATGTGCCATTTATGATCAAATTATTCATTCAAAACCCAAATGGATAAATTGCTAAAACTATTCTACGAAACGGTTATCCCTTTAAAAGATATCCACGGGAAAATAGAGTAGCCAAAATCTATACGATCACTGGAAATTTCCCCTATATTACTAAACATTTCCTGAATATTCCCTGAGATCATGGTTTCACTTATTGGGTATTTTATTTTTCCATTTTCAATATAATAGCTATTTTTAGCTACACCAGAGAATTCACCATCTGCAGAAGGTCTTCCACCAGAAAATCGTTCTAATAAAATACCTTTTTTGATATTACGGATAATTTCATCTTTTGGCTTTTCTCCGGCATCAACCACCAGAGCTCCACCACCATTAACGGCTCTTTTCCCACCAGTTTTATTGGCACCGTATAGGCTTAATAGGTGGGTTTTCAACACACCGTTATCGATTATGGTATTATTTTCTGCCACATAGCCATCATCGGTAATAAAATATCCATCTGTTATTTCGTCAGATACTGGTCGCGCATGAAGTGTGAATCTGGGATCCGTAATTTGTTTGTTTAACTTTTCTTTATAAATGGAAGTCTTAGAAATAATTTTACCATCGCTGATATCTCCGGTAATAAATCCAATAAAATCCCCAAGACAATCAGGAGTGACTACAATTTCTCCTGTAAATTTTTCTGATACTGGCTTAGTACGCACCTGTTCAGTTGACTGCCTTAGCAAGCGTTTGGCTGACCCCGATTCAATTAATGGTGTATTCAGGTTTAATGCAGAAATGCCCATCCCATTAAAGGAGGATGTATCTTTTCCCTCTTTAGCTGTGAACATATTGGAGAATCCATACATGCCTTCTTTAGTTATAAATTCAACCCCATTAGAATTTTGAAAAACGGATGTTGAGTGGGAAAAATCAACAATAGCTGCCTCCATATTTATTGTGGGATGCGTTTTTTTAACATATCCCATAAACTCATCCAGCCGAAGATACATTTTTTCCATATCAGGCTTTTCATCACCTTTTGAAAAAGATTGTTTGGGCTGAGATGGTGAAATATCATTGGCATCATCCGGCTGGGATGATTGTGCCATATCCATCACTTTTCTTACAGCTTCATTTATAGATTCCTTATCCGTTTTATTTAGGGCGACGCTCCCACTTTTCTGGTCTACAATAACTGACATGCCAACATTGGTATCAAAGGTGGTCCTGAAAAGTGACATTTCACCAGTTTCTACATTCAATTCTTTTTTCTCAGAAAAAGTTACAGCACATTGAGATTTATATGCGCCAGCCTCTTTAAGTTGCTCAATACAATAACGGGCAATATCTGATTGATTCATTTATCTGCCCCCAATATTTACTTTACATTTTATCGCAGGGCCACCCATTCCAACGGGAATCCATTGTTTTTTCCCGCACATGCCACCAGCTGACCACGACATTTCTTCAGAAATCATATCAACTGTTTTTAACACATCAAAGGCGATTCCTGATATGGTGGTTTCTTTAATGGCTCTGCCAATTTCACCATTTTTTATTTTGTATCCCATGGCAATTCCAAACATAAATTCACTGGTAGAATCTGCTTGCCCATTACTGCTCTTTGTGAGATAATATCCATCATCTATTGAAGATATCATGTCTTCTAGTGAACTTGTTCCTGGTACAAAGGCAGTATTACGCATACGGATAAGAGGTTCATCAGAAAAAGCATAAGCTCTTGCATTTCCATCCGGATTTGTCTCAAAATGCTGTGCGCTCTCCTTATTATGCATAAAATTTTTCAATACCCCATCTTTGATGATAACTGTGTCTTTTGAAGGGGTACCTTCATCATCCACATACACTGGTACGGGGCAGGTTTTATCATCAAAAGTATTTGCATAATCAACAAGCGTTATTAGTGGACTCACAACCTCCTGACCCATTAAATCACCTGCAACAGATCCGCCAAGAACCAGGTCAGCTTCCGTAGTGTGGCCGATAGCTTCATGTGCCAGAATACCAGCTAAGTCTGCATCCATTATTACATTTTGTAAACCTGCCTTCGGGAATACCCCATCAGCTTTCTGTTTAAGACGGCTCACCAAATCATCCAACTTAGGTGAAAAATCAGAGGGAGATAACAAATTGTCTTCCATCTGTCCCAGTCCGCCAAAAAATTCATACAGGTTTACCGGATTACCATCTTTTTCAATTGCCACAGTAACCACCAAAAAACTTCGGGGAGTCATGGAATAGGATTTTGATCCATCAGAAGTAGAAAGGGATTTTTCCATATCGGTACCTGCAACCATTATATTTCTCGAGAGAAGCTCCGGGAATTTCTTTTCGATGTAGCCATCTACTTCACGGGCAAAGTCTACCCAATACTTCTGATTTTCACGAGGCTTCTTTGTGGCAAAGTCCATCTCGTATTCACCTAATGTGTCCGGTAAAATCAATCCACAACGGCTGGTATTCTTTAAGTTCATAAATTGGACATTTTCCGTGGATGATTTTACAACACGGCCAACACTATCATCATTAAATTCAGGTGCTGATGAAAACCCCCAGTTTCCATCTTTAAATACCCGCGCGGACACACCGCTCTGGGCACTGGAGACATTTCCAGTTACATCCCCATTGGTGAGTGATATTCGGGTAACACGATTTTCCTGAACCCGAAGCTCAGTGTAATCCCTAAAATGGTGATTGTATTGGCTTATATCATGGGGTATGTTCATATGTTTTCCTCTTATTAAATAATATTCAAAATAAGTTTTATTCAGACATCCGAATTTGAATTGAGCACAATGGGGCTATCTTTACCATCCAAAATAATGTATCTGAATCCGTGATGTCCAAATTGCTGGGGATGTTAAATTAATTTTCCACCGTTGGGTTTCACTTTATTCATGACCATTTACAAGGATTTTTCTGTACCGAGACCCGGGCTCGAACCGGGATGGACATATATGTCCGAGGGATTTTAAGTCCCTTGTGTCTACCAATTTCACCATCTCGGCAAAAACATGCCCAATAAGCGGACATTATTGGGCAATTAAAAAGGGGATTAAATTAACCCCCTAGAAGAGGCGTCGACCAGATTCGAACTGGTGCATGACGGTTTTGCAGACCGCTCCCTTACCGCTTGGGTACGACGCCTGAAAAAGCCCCCTTTCCTCCGACATTTAGACAAACTTAATGCTGAGGAATCGGAGGCTTTACTGAGCGAAAGATCGGATTTGAACCGACGACCCTAACGTTGGCAACGTTATGCTCTACCAGCTGAGCTACTTTCGCAAATATACCCCAAGTTTCAGGGGTGGATATCTTACCAGAAATTACTGTAAAATTCCAAACAAATTAGTGATCTGGAATTCCATCACCATCATGATCATGCTTAATATGTTTATGATTATGGCCATGGGGTGTCCCAGGTGGAGGTTGAGGTCCAAACGATTTTTCAATTTTGGCCTTACCTTCATCCACTATTCGTAAAATATCCGGGCGGTCTGTTACTGTTTTTCCTAATTCATGTTTGCTCATTTTTATTGAGTTCACAATATTTTTCAGGACATCTTTTGCAGATTGAATTTGAGATTCATATGTTTCAACTTTCTTCAGGCTTTGGGGATCATCTTTATAGACATTCCGCAAATCTGTAATCAGATTTCCTTTCCTCATTTTATTTAGTTTTTTTTCTGCTTGAGACATCTGATTTTCATATACCGCTAAATCTATAAATTGCTCGTTTGGATCTGAAATAGTAAGATCAAACTGATATAGATACTTACCTCTATCCCCACAAGAATATGATGGAATATCGCGCTTGCCACCATCTTGGGATCGGGTTTTAGATTTGCTACGAATTACCAAATCAATAGGAAATCCAGAAGTTTGCATTTTTATAATATCAGCTTCTTCAGAATCGAACATTAGAACCAATACATCAGATTGACTGCTCACTTCACCTGCTAGTTCATTTAATGCCTCAATAGGATCTTGAACATACACATCTGAATGAATAAAGTTAGATGCTAAACCTATAATCCCAACAGATACACCTTCAACATCAGCAATTACATAAGGGTCAAAAAGGCGACTGCCATTAACATCAAGAATGTTTGCTGATATAAACGGAAAATTTGCCTTATCTTGCATTTCTTGAATAAATGTAAGACCTGCTGCAAAATCTTTTGAGCCGGGTGAAAATGCATGACAGCCAATTTCATTAAAAGTAGAAACAATAATTTCAGCAGTCATTTTGGCAATTTCAGTCGGAGACCCTGGACCTAAGGTTTCCTTTTTAAAAAGGAGATTTCCCGCATCTAAAATGACGACATCAAATCCGTCTGATCTGAGATTATCAATAATTGTAGCTTTCCGGGCAAGACCGCCCAGAGGTTTCTTCTTTCAGCCACATGGGTCAGTTTCACCATGTACATTGGCTGTGCTGACAATTCGTATCTGTTTGGAATTGGCAGTTTCTGCCAAACCGACCTGAATAAGCATCAGTATAATCATCCCAAATATTTTTTTCATTCGTGTTCCTTATTTGACAATGTAATTTTATTTTTTATTTTATAGATAAAAGCCATACCTAAAAGCAAAAAATCTTCCCCGATTCGTTTTATTAAGCTCATTTTTAAATCTGCAACTCCAGCATCAGCTTCTGTTTTAAAACAGCCACAATGCACATCAATTCCTCGAGCGACAGCTTGCGTTAAAATAAAGATAAAGAATATGTACAGGGCAATTGTTATACTTAAACTACCCTCTAAAAATACTCCGAGAATGAGAAATACACCAAGAATCAATTCTAGCCAGGAAATGAAGAGTGCAGCAAAATTTTCTACTGCTACCGGTGTAATATGAAAATTATGGATATTATTCGAAAAGGAGGCAGGGTCTAATATTTTATGGTAACTGGCAATAATAAATACAACCCCCAAAATTATTCGTGGAATTATAGTGATATCCAAAGAATTGACACTGGGAATTGAGATTGAGAGATATCCTCTTATTAAAAGAAAGTGAACAGCAATAAAAATTGCTGATATCAGGGTTATCCAAGATATTATAACATCTAAATTAATAACAGTTTGTGAAGGGGGCGAATCAATAATAGGTGAAGTATTAGTAAGTGATGATGGTAAGTCCGCATCTCTCCATTGAGGCCAACCGCCTTCAAATATCAATATACTTTCAAAAGCCAATTCATTAAAAAAATAATCGGCCAAATCCATGCTGAGAGAACATTCTTCACCACTACAATAAATAACATGGTGGGCAGAATCATCCAGTTCATTTATGACATCTTCATAATCTTCGTAATAATCAAATGGGATATTAATAGCATTTTCAATATGTCCAGAATTATAATCTTCAGAGTCTCGGGCGTCAATAAAAACGGCTGATTTATCATTAAATAGGTTTTTGGCAAATTCTATATTTATTGCCATGGGTGAAGTCATATTTTCTGGTACAGAAAATGAACTGATAGTTTCTACAATTCGCTCTTTTTTAATAAGAGTAAACTCGGGATCATTCAGGAATGAAAAACGGATGAGTCCTAGTAAAGTTGCCAGCGAAAAAATAAATAAAGTTTGTTTTTTATGTGTCACAGTTCATGAAATTTATAAGGATTATTCAGAAGGTTCAAACTGTTTTCAGGATAAAAGGTTCCCCTAATTTGTAATCTTTTCCTTGGAGAGAGTCAGATAAAAAAAATAAATTTACGGCTATCTTTTTTAGTGAAAAATGGGGATATAGCTCAGCTGGGAGAGCGCTTGAATGGCATTCAAGAGGTCAGCGGTTCGACCCCGCTTATCTCCACAAGGATAAATATGGAACTAAATCATTAATTATTTGGAGCAAATACAGTGTTTAATATGACTCAATTGAGAGAGAGATCCCATGTAGTATTATGGCTTTTACTCTTCTTTTTTATTTTAAGTATGGCAATTGGCGGACTTGTAGGAGGAGCTAATATCATGGACCTAGTTTTCGGTGGGAAGAATGTTCGTTTAAACGCCGGCAAAATAAATGGAAAAAACATTACTCACAGTCGATATTTACAGCAACGGGAAAACCAGCTAAATCGAATGCGGCGACAGGGTCAGGCAATTGATAATCGTGCCTACCAGAATGCGGGAGACTTTGCATGGAATGCAATTATTGAACGCGAACTGAAAGATGAAAAAATTAAACAATTGGGATTAGAAGTTTCATTGGATGAAATATATGATTTTCTTCTAATAACTCCACCTCCAGCTTTTCAGACTGATCTTACAAATGCAGGATACTTTTTAGATGAGGATGAAAAATTTGATTCAGATTCTTACGAGGAAGCAGTAGAAAATGGCAATATTCCTGTTGAATTGAATCCGCTACTTGTTAATTGGGAAAATTATCTCAGGACTTGGTTAGCAGATAGAAAACTTCAGACCATTTATAATAATTTAGGTTCTGTGAATGATGAAGATGTAAAGAGAGATTTCATTAAGAAAAATGTGAATTGTACATTGGACTATCTCTATTTAACATTAAGTGGTATCCCGGATTCACTAATTAAAGTAAATGATAACCAAATTATCGAAAAATATAACGCTGACAAAGAAGATTCTTATACAGTTAAAGAACGTAAAACATTAGAGTATGTTGTATTTCAAATTCCAAAACCAGTAACTAGCGATGATAGTTTAATGGTATCTGCCGTTGAAGATAGTGTTATGCAGGCAGCTTTAGATTTTTCTGCAGATGCGGAAGATTATTCTTTTACTGAAGCAGTTTCAAAGCATGAGGTGAGTTCTGTTGATACAATTGATGTGCACGAAACATTTGAGGCAAATTCAGGCATTCCATTTCAAATGGGTGTATTAAGGCCGGCTGTGCGCTTTGCTTTTGATAATTCAATGGGTTCACTTTCTGATCCTATAACAGCAAATAACGGAATAGCAGTTTTCCACTTAATAGGTGAAAAAAATAGTGGATTTAAACCATTGGCTGATGTGAGAGAAAGCATCCGCAGATCATTGCTAAGAGAGAATAAGAAAGAATATGCTATAAATAAATTAAACGCCATATCTGAAATAGATAGCTGGGAAGCGCTGGCTAATTCAGACTCATTATTTCAATTTACTTCAGGAGAAACCTCAACTCTAGGCGGATCCTTTACGGGCATTGGAAAAAGCAATCAATTAACGGGTACACTCCTTGCTATGAAAGCCGGGGAAACTTCAGATGTTATTGAGACTTTCAATGCAGTCTTACTTTTAAAAATGAGCTCCAGAGATGCATTTGATGATTCATTATATCAGGAAAACTATACTTCTATCCGTGACCAACTATTAAACAATGAACGTTCTCGTGGATTTACCAGTTGGCTCACAGAGGCAAAAAAAACAATTAACCAGGAAGATTATCGGAGTGAAGTATACTAATCTAAATTAATATATAAACTACTATAATGTGAAAGCCCCTGATATCAGGGGCTTTTGTTTTATAGGATAATTTAAAAAGGGTAAAAAATGGGTAAATAAAAACGCCTCCAAAAGGAGGCGTTTTTAACAATACAGCTAGAAAGATGTAACGATTACATCATTCCGCCCATACCGCCCATACCACCCATATCTCCACCAGGCATAGCTGGAGCAGCAGCAGAAGGTGGTTCAGGCTTATCTGAAACAGTAGCTTCCGTTGTCAGAAGTAAACCAGCAATACTAGCAGCATTTTGTACCGCAGTACGGGTTACTAAAGTAGGATCAATGATTCCAGCTTTTAGCATATCAACATATTCTTCATGTCGTGCATCAAAGCCATTTGAACCCTTACTTTCTTTGATTTTGTTTACAACTACAGATTCTTCAAGACCAGCATTATTAACAATCATGCGGCAAGGAGCTTCCAGAGCTTTTTTCAGGATTCCAGCACCAACAGCTTCATCAGCAGGTAATCCTTTAGTGTTGATAGCATCGATAGCACGTAGCAGAGCAACTCCACCACCAGCAACAATACCTTCCTTCACAGCAGCACGAGTAGCGTGCAGTGCATCTTCAACACGAGCTTTTTTCTCTTTAAGTTCAACTTCAGTAGCGGCACCAATATTTAGTACAGCAACACCACCAGAAAGTTTAGCTAAACGCTCTTGTAGTTTTTCCTTATCGTAATCAGAAGTAGATTTTTCAATCTGTACTTTGATTTCATTAATGCGAGCTAATACAGCATCTTGCTTACCTTTACCTTCAACGATAGTTGTATTATCTTTATCTATAGTTACATTTCGTGCTTCACCCAAGTAAGAGAGATCAGCATTTTCTAGTTTATAACCTTGTTCTTCAGATATTACAGTACCGCCAGTAAGAACAGCAATATCTTGCATCATTGCTTTTCTACGGTCGCCAAATCCAGGAGCTTTGATAGCTGCAACTTTGAAAGATCCACGTAACTTATTCATTACTAATGTAGCAAGAGCTTCACCTTCAATATCTTCAGCAATTACCAAAAGAGATTTACCAGCTTGAACCACTTTTTCCAATACAGGAAGAAGTTCTTTCATGTTGCTGATTTTTTTCTCATGGATAAGAATATATGGACTTTCTAACTCAGCTTCCATATTATCTGCATTTGTTACGAAGTAAGGTGAAAGATATCCTCTATCAAACTGCATGCCTTCAACAGTTTCTAAAAAGGTATCTGTACTTTTAGCTTCTTCAACAGTAATAACACCTTCATTACCAACTTTTTCCATAGCCTCGGAAATAAGTTCGCCAATTGAATTATCATTGTTTGCAGAGATTGTTCCAACTTGAGCAATTTCTTCTTTGTTGGAAACATCTTTAGAAATAGATTTTAAATAATCTATTGTCTGGGTAACTGCGTGATCAATACCTCTTTTTAAATCCATTGGGTTTGCACCAGCTGTTACATTTTTAAGACCTTCCGTAATGATTGCTTGAGCCAGAACAGTAGCAGTAGTTGTACCATCACCAGCAACATCAGAGGTTTTAGAAGCAACTTCTCTAACCATCTGTGCGCCCATATTTTCAACACTATTTTCTAGTTCAATCTCTTTTGCAACTGTTACACCATCCTTAGTCATGGTTGGAGCACCGAATTTTTTATCGATAACTACATTCCGTCCCTTTGGCCCCAGTGTAACCTTGACTGCATCAGCAAGTTTATCAACACCTGTTTTAAGTGAAGTCCTTGCGTCAACATCATAATTAATGTCTTTTGCCATTATTATAACTCCTTATTTTTTATTTAAATTTTGCTAAAATATCGCTTTCACGCATAATGAGAACCTCATTGTCCTCTAAGCTGATTTCAGTTCCGGAGTATTTTCCGTATAAAACTGTATCACCTGCTTTAAGCGTCATTTTAACAACTGTTCCATTTTCACTCACCTTACCAGGTCCCGCTGCAATGATCTTACCCATTTGAGGTTTTTCTTTTGCAGTATCTGGAAGTATAATCCCTGAAGCAGTCATTTCATCAACTTCTTCTGGCATTACCACAACACGATCTGATAGTGGGTCAATATGTACTTTTTTCATGTATTGATCTCCTTTTATTATAGTTCAATTTTATTTTATTAATTAGATTTTACTCCGATAGGCGTATAATAACAAACTCCATGCCAATAATTTTTATCTGCCATTTAGGCGCACTTTTGTGATATTGCTCACAAAAGATGCCAATTCTAATTCGAAATACTAAACCCCTGTACTGCCAAAACCTCCGGTTCCTCTGGTAGTCATTTCCAATTCTTCAACCAATTCAAAATGAATTGGAGAACTATCAGTCGCCACCAATTGAAACAGGCGCTGTCCTTTTTCGGCAGTATATGTTTCAGATTTAATATTATCACACATGGCCATGATTTCTCCTCGATACCCTCCATCTATAAGGCCGATAGAATTTGACATTCTGAGGGGTGTTTTAGAAATGCTGGATCGTGGAAAAAGATAATATGCTTTCCCATCTTCCGGTTCGCAGGATATGCCAAGTTTTATGGCTTTGGTTTCACCGGGTTCAAATAGGATATTTTCTAGCACATAGAGATCCAGACCAGCATCACCATCATGAAAGTGACCATGATTTCGGTAGAACTCCCATGCAGTTTCATTATGGGGTTTGATAAATAGTTTCATTTTCCTCCTTGATTCATTTGATTTTTTCGGGGTGGGAATATTAAGGCAGGATGGGTGAATATTTCTAATAAAAGGATCATGTTGGGATTGGAAGTATTTCCCCTATCAGCAATCTGTAATTCAATTACCTATATCCTGTTTAAATTTTCTATTCATTATTTTCACCCCATCCATCCGCTTCTATCAAGACTGCGGTATTGAATAGCTTCACTGAGATGTTGGGAGGCAATACTTTCTGATTTTTCCATATCTGCAATGGTACGGGAAACTTTCAAAATGCGGTCATACGCTCGAGCAGACAAACCCAGTTTATCCATTGCAGTTTTAAGAAGTGCTTCACCTTTTTTATCAATTTTACAATATTTGCGAATATCCGTTTTTTCCATGGAGGCATTGGAATGGATCTGTTTCCCTTTAAATCTAATGGTCTGGATGGCTCTGGCTTTTTGAATGCGTGGTTGAATAGATTCTGATTTTTCACCAGCTACTTTATTAGTTAATTCTTCAAAGGGAACTGCTGGAACGTCCACATGAATGTCAATCCGGTCAAGAAGTGGGCCTGAAATTCGGGAGAGATATTTTTGAATCATACCATCGTTACAGGTACATTCATTTCTTGGATCGGTGTAGTATCCGCACGGGCAGGGATTCATAGCTGCCACAAGCATAAAAGTAGCGGGGTAGGTAAGTGTCAATCGAGCCCTAGAAATAGTAACGTCCCGATTTTCTAATGGTTGGCGAAGTACTTCCAACACATTTTTCTTAAATTCTGGGAGTTCATCTAAAAAGAGTACTCCATTGTGGGATAAGCTAACTTCCCCCGGTTTAGGGACTGTTCCACCTCCAATTAACCCTACGTCAGAAATCGTGTGGTGGGGCGATCGGAATGGTCGGATAGTAATGACCCCAATCTTTGAATTATTTAATCCTGCTACCGAGTGAATTTTTGTGGTTTCCAATGCTTCCTCCATAGTCATCCCCGGTAAAATTGTCGGGAGACGTTTTGCCAGCATGGTTTTTCCACTTCCAGGTGGTCCTATAAGCAGAATATTATGAGAGCCAGCTGCGGCAACTTCCATTGCCCGCTTTACATTTTCCTGCCCCTTTACATCGGAAAAATCCACAGGATACTTATTAGTGGTTAAATTAAAATGGTCTTGATTTTTTACGACTTGAATAGCCTTTTTACCATTCAATATTTCCACCACCTCTTTTAATGTGGCAACAGGTGCAATTTTAAGCCCTGGTACAAAAGATGCTTCTTTCTGGTTTTCAGGGGGAACAATTATACCATTTATGTCGTGTTTTTTAGCATTAATGCAGATGGGAAGTACCCCCTTTACGGGTCGAAGTTCCCCATCCAGACTGAGTTCACCAATAAGTATAATTTTATCCAGAAAATGGGTGTCAACATGTCGTAACCCGCACAGAATTGCTACGGCAATGGGAAGGTCAAAAGCCGCACCTTCCTTACGGATGTCTGCCGGAGCCAAATTTATTGTTATGCGTTTTGATGGAATGCGAAAGCCAGAGTTTTTCATGGCAGCCAGCACCCGTTCTTTACTTTCTTTTACGGCACCTTCAGGCAAACCTACAGTAAAAAATGCGGCAGGAGTAGTGTTTTCTAAATGGGCTTCAACTTCAACAGTATAGGCATCTATTCCTAATACTGCACTAGATAAGACTTTTCCAAACATGGGACCTCTTTAATTAACTGCTTAAAAGTACAGAGTTCCAGCGGTGTGATTAAAGATGTTTCTAGAAAAAAACTTAACTAAGAAGTTGCTTTCTTTAGTCTTTTAAATAGCAAAAATGGCAATAGGTAAAAAATGAAGGATATAAGTGCAAAAACTTCACAGGCAAATATATACCATGGCCACTGGCCAAAATAATCCATGACAGAGGATACTTTGGGCAGTTCCCGCATAAACATATAATTCACATTAAAAGTAAAATCAAAGACCAGGTTTATAAATGCAGGAACCTGCAGCCAGAGAAATGCTCGCCAGACTGACAGCCAAGTTACCTTCCAATGATAGTGAAAAACTAAAATCAGTGCCGCCAGAACAATTCCGCTATGGGTAATGAAATATTCAAAGAAAAGATAATGAGGGTACCCTGCAAAGAGTCGCGGGGTGATAATGCCTTGAACGGTACCGGCCATGGCCCAGAAGTATACCACTTCAAAAATTGCATATGAAGGCCTAAATATGAGGAGAATCCCTAAGAGATAAGCATTAATTGTACATAGTTCAAAGGGCATAAATTCAGCCCAGTATGTATGCCCTAGACTCAATTTATAAACTACCCAGCCCAATTCATTCCCAATAAGGAGAATTCCTAAAGATTTAGAAATCATACCAACCCAAGAAGCCTTGGGGTTTTTATAAATTCGATAGGGAATATATATAAACAAAAATATAGATAGAAACATAGCTGCCAGATGACTGTTAGAAAACCAGATAAAGGGAGGCAGATCTGGTATAATCATACAGAAACCCCTTTAGCTCGTTCATTTACTTTTATCTGGCGGTACAAATAGGCAAATGGTAGATATGCTATGAAAAAATGAAGGAGGGCTGCCAGCTCAATCCCTAAAATATACCAGGGCCACTCACCAATGAGAAAGGGATTGTTCACAATTGGCTTGGTACAGAGATACATATAGTTTGCATTGAAAATCCAATTTATAAAAACAATAAATGGAAGTAATATTTGACTAGAAATAAATATTTTCAGCCAGGAACCCTGTCTTGGTTTCATACCTAAAACCCATGTAAGATAAATTGCTGAGAGGATAATTCCACCATGTGACAGGTAATATTCATAAAATAGAAACCCGCTAGTCCCAACAGTGAATTCGGGAGTCAAAAGAGAATGAAACGCACCTGGAATTCCCCAAAAGTAGAGACATTCATAGGCCCACTGTTTTCTAAAGAAGAGAACGATTCCAGATAAAATTGCAGATAAGCCACATAGATGTAGTGGCAGGCTTGATTCAATTGTCCAAATCCCTAAATAATCCCAATAAAAGTGAATTCCAATTGTCCGGAATATGAGAATTATGCCAATGAATTTTGCTAACTGCTCTCGATGTTTGACGTTAAACCATTTCCCCAACATTAATAGGGAAAAGATTATGCAGATAGTAACAATATTAGATCGCCACCATAGCAGGCTAAATATTTCAATGGTTTCGTGAGGTATCATGGCAGGTGAATATACAAATATATACGCCCTGTCCTGCAATTGAAAATAAGGTGGATATAATTTTTCTATATTAGAATCAATATTTTTAGAACGACAATGGGTATTTAACAAATGAATTGTAATATTTTGTAACTGTAGTGTAAGAGTATGTAACACAGGGTTGAAAATTAAAAAAATGAGTATATATTACACTAAGAAACTTCAGATTAATAAAGCCAAAAAGGAGATTCAAATGAAAACAACTACTATTACAAATTCAAAACTTTTTCAAACAATTATAACGGTTTGTATTTTCACTGCATTTGGTGTTTCTCAGAATACTTTGTCCACTGAAGTTGGTGAGGGCACTATTGATGTGTTATACAATAGCGATTCTGATATTGGTGGATTTCAGTTTACTATAGAAGGTGCAACCGTTACCGGAGCTTCCGGCGGCGATGCCGCTGCCAATGGATTTATGCTATCCTGCAGTTCAACCATGTGTCTGGGGTTTTCTATGACAGGGGGCGTGATTCCTGCTGGAAGCGGAACTTTGGTAATTGTATCTGCTGATATTACTGGTGATGTCTCTCTGATTGGAATAGTGGTCTCTGATTCTGCTGGAAGTGCACTGGATTTTACTTATGATGATGGCGGTGATGATTGCCCAAGTGGTAATTATGACTGTGCGGGTGTTTGTGATGGTGATGCAGAAGAAGATTGTTTAGGAGACTGTGGTGGTTCAGCAGAATTATTAGAATGTGGATGTAATGAACCATTAGCAGATGGAGCCTGTGACTGTGATGGTAATGTTGAAGATGCATGCGGCGTATGTAATGGTGATGGATCTTCATGTGCCACGTCAACAATTGACATTTTATATAATACGACAACAGATATTGGTGGTTTTCAGTTTGATGTAGGACTTCCTGTTGCCGGAGCTTCTGGTGGTGCAGCAGCAGATGCAGGGTTTACAATATCCACAGGCAATAATACCGTTCTTGCATTTTCATTTACAGGTGCCACAATACCCGCTGGAAGCGGTGTACTTGTCCAGATTGAAGTACAGGGCGATGCAAGTGCAGCCTGTCTCACAAGTGTAGTACTGTCAGATGCTATTGGAGTTGCTATTGAAAATGAAATCACGGATTGTTTCACCATTTCGCAGGTAGAAATAATATTGGGCTGTATGGATGGTTCCGCTTGCAACTATGATGAGAATGCCACTGAAGATGATGAAAGTTGTACCTATGCGGAAGAAAACTATGACTGTGATGGCAACTGTACAGCTCAAGTAGACTGCAATGGTGAATGTGGTGGTGGTGGGGTGGAAGATGAATGCGGAATATGTGATGGTCCTGGCATAGGACATGCCTGTGACTGCGATGGAAATGCAGAAGACTGTGCTGGCGTATGCGGCGGTGATGCGGTAGAAGATGAATGCGGTGTATGCGATGGTGATGGCACATCATGTATACCAGTTCAGTTAGGATTTGGAATAGTAGCTAATGGCAATATGGAAATAACATATGACAGCCCTGCAGATATTGCAGGATTTCAATTTAATATAACTGGAGTGAATATAACCAGTGCTTCTGGTGGGGCAGCTAGTGAGAATGGTTTTATGATTTCCAGCAATTCAACTACTGTTATTGCTTTTTCTCTCACCGGTGCCACAATCCCAGCTGGAAGCGGTGTACTGATTGAACTAGGCTATGAAGTTACTGCAGATCAGGCATGTCTGGATTCTCCGGTAATATCAGATACAAACGGAGAAGGTTTTGACATAGAGGTCGGTGGATGTGCAGATCTGGATTATGCCTGTGAAGACGCGGATGCTGATGGCATTTGTGATGATGTGGATGACTGTGTAGGCGCGTATGATGAATGCGGCGTATGTAATGGTGACGGCATAGCCGATGGCGCCTGTGATTGTGATGACAACGTTGCAGACTGTGCTGGCGTATGCGGTGGTGATGCCGTAGTAGATGAATG
>JASMKZ010000001.1 GCA_030748955.1 Fidelibacterota bacterium
AAAAAAATGCGTATGGGTTTGAACGCTAAAATAAAACAGAAGCTTAAATAGGTATTAGAATATGTACAAAAAAATATTTGTTTTTCAATTTATCGTCTTTATTTCAGGCTGCTCTAATGGGCTAAATTCGTCAGAAGCCTGGATTGATTATAATGATATTTCAAAAATTAAAATTGGTATGAGTATAGAAGATGTTGCTACTACACTTGGCGATCCAATTTTGATTCTTGCTGACACGGAATATGATAATACTGCATATATTTTTTATAATTATCATATTAAGCGCTATAAATTAGGCGAGGGTAAAATAAATACTAATAGTAGAGTAAATTTTGGTGAAAGGGCTACTTTGCTAAAATTTACCTTTATTGAGGGGAATTTATCATCATGGGAAGAGGAAAAAATAACCCTATCTATGGCAACCCCTAAAGATGCGATGAGGGGTTCTTATTTAAAATATTTTTCATTTTTGGTTAATCTTATTGTTCTTATAAAAATATTTTGATTTTTGAATATTATAATTTCTCAGCTTACAGATAAACAAATCGAAGGGCAGGGCGTGTTGTCTTGGCCTATATGGTCATGTGATGTTTCTGAATTTGATTGGGAATATTATCAGCAGGAATCCTGCTTATTATTAGAAGGAAAGGTGGAGGTTAAAAGTGAATGTGAAACTGTCCGCTTTTCTACAGGTGATTTTGTAGTTTTCCCCAAGGGGTTAAAATGTCACTGGAAAGTGACTAGCCCTGTTAAAAAACACTATACATTTAATTAGGCCCGGGGGTAAGCTTTTTGAACATTTATCTTTGTATAATTATTGGAGCTTTGCTCCTTGAGTTTTTTCTCTTTAGCCTTTCTAGGCGTCTTGATCTGCAGAATATTTCCACCAGTTTGCCAAATGCATTTAAGGGGTATTATAGTGCTAACGAATATGCTCGCTCACAAGACTATTTAGCTGAAAATACTCGCTTTTCATATTTAACATCTACGGTTGATCTTATCATTATTCTCATTGTGATTTTTTTGGGTATTTTTAATAATGTAGATGTATGGCTTCGAGATTTTGGGTTTTCACCCATGGTTACAGGGCTGTTGTTTTTTGGGGTGTTGTTTCTTTTTCAAGATATTATCAGCACCCCCTTTTCATTATATCGCACCTTCCTAATTGAACAGAATTTTGGTTTTAATAAAACCACTCCTAAAACATATCTTGTAGATAAACTTAAAAGTTATTTCCTTCTTATCTTATTGGGAGGCTTTACTCTATTTCTCATTCTTATTTTCTTTCATAAATTTGGAGATTATGCATGGCTTTACGCCTGGGCTGCGTTGTCTGTCTTGCTTGTGCTGGCGCAACCGCTGTTTACTTCTGTAATTGCACCTATGTTTAATAAATTTACACCATTAGAGGATGGGGAGTTAAAAAATAAAATTAATGCATTAGCTGAAAAAGTAAATTTTCCAATAAGTAGAATTGATGTTATGGATGGTTCTCGTAGATCATCAAAGGCTAACGCCTATTTTTCTGGCTTGGGTAAAAATAAGCGTATCGCCCTCTTTGACACGCTTATAGAAAAACATAGTGTTGATGAGTTGGTTTCAATTATTGCTCATGAAGTTGGGCATTATAAAAAAAGGCATAATATCAAAGGCATTATAATGGGGGTTGTTCAAACGGGAATAATGTTTTACCTATTATCACTCTTTATCAACAATGAGGCTTTGTTTGCTGCTTTTAAAATGGAAAATGTATCAATTTATGCAAGCCTTCTCTTTTTTAGCATATTGTATTCACCCATAGAATTAATTATGTCATTTTTGGGTAATGCAATTTCCCGGAAGCATGAATTTGAAGCCGATGCTTTTGCTAAAACCTCCATCGGTACTGGTAAAGATTTAATTGAAGGTCTAAAAAAACTAACCGTTACCAATTTGGGAAATTTAACTCCGCATAAGTTAACGGTTTGGCTAAGCTATTCTCACCCCCCCGTGTTAAGCCGAATTAAAGCTCTTGATAATATGGGAAAATGATTCGCTATTTTAATTTTGTTCTAATATGCCTCTGTTGTGTTGGCATTCTATTTTCTCACAATACATATCCAATTATACTCATTCATGGATTCCTGGGTTGGGGAAGAAATGAATTGGCTGGATATTATTATTGGGGGGGGAAAACAGATTTAGAGGCTGAATTGAAATCTGCTGGATACGAAGTGTATACTGTTTCGGTTGGGCCTATTTCTCCTAATTGGGATAGGGCTATAGAGGCCTTTTATCAAATCAAAGGTGGTCAGGTTGATTATGGTAATGAAAAGGCTGAACAGCATGGTATCATTCAAAGGCCTTATGGAAAAAATTATACCGGTCTTTACCCTCAGTGGGATGAAAAACATCCTGTTCATTTAATTGGCCATAGTCAAGGAGGGGCTACTGCAAAAATGTTAGAGGTTTTATTAAAAATATCTATTCCAGAAGAAGCCTCTCCCCTGCTTTCAAGTGCGCATTCTGGCTGGATAAGCAGCGTAACCACTATATCTACTCCCCATAATGGAACCACTTTAGTGCCACTTATGTTAGATGCATTTCCCTTTGCCTTAAATTTAGCCCCCTGGTTTGGTGGAATTGACAATGAAACTCTTGACAAATTGTACAGCTTTGATTTAGAACATTGGGGTTTAGAAAGACAATCCCATGAATCCCTTTCAGAATATTATAAAAGAATCGCTCAATCACCTGTGAGCAATGAAAAAAATCTCTGCTCATGGGATTTGTCTATTGCAGGCGCAGCAGAATTTAATAACAATTACCAAGCAGATAAAGACGTTTATTATTTTTCTATTCCAACTTTTTCTACCGAAAAGAAAAGAAACAAACCCACGCATAAACCTGACAATAATATGTCGTTTCATCTTTGGCCAACTGGCATGCTCATTGGTAATGATGAAAATGCTCCCGATAGCAGCTGGTACGAAAATGATGGAATATGCAATACGGTTTCTATGACAAAAATTGGCAATACTATTATGCCCCCCTACTCTGGCGCTGCTGAAAAGGGATTGTGGGTATCATTGCCTCGTCTAAATGTTGATCATCAGTCTATTATTGGACACCATGCAAGCAAATCTGACAGAGACTCTCTGGTTGTATTATACAAGAATCATTGCAAATTATTATATTCCCTTAAATGAGCCCTTTTAATAAAGCGGTACTTTTTGATATGGATGGTGTCGTTCTTGATACAGAGCCTCTATATACAAAGGCCGAAATCCGTCTTTTTGGAGAGTATGGGGTTATAATCCCGGAAGAAGATTGGTCTCTATTTCGAGGGTGTGCCGAACAGGATTTTTTTGACCTTAGTATGAAACGATACCATATAACTGAAGATAAACATGTTTTTATGGAAAAGGGTCGAGGATATGTGAGGGATGAGTTTAAAAAAAGTTTGTCATTTATGCCCGGGTTTCACAAACTACATAAATTAGTTACACAGCGCTATAGTATTGGCCTGGTAACAGCGTCGCCCAGACATAATTTAAATTGGCTGCAGACGCTCATTAATTTAGATGAATTATTTGAACATATTATATCTGGCGATGAAACCAAAAAAAATAAACCACACCCTGAACCGTATCTTAGTATGATGGAAAAGCTTAATGTTAAGCCGGAAAATGTGGTTATTATTGAAGATTCCCTCCACGGTATTCAGGCCGCATTGGCTTCTGGTGCAGCCGTTATTGCTAAAACCGGGTCTGTTCCTGAATCTGACCTTTCAATTGCCCATCGAATTATCACACATTTAGATGAAGTTACTCATAATATGATTGAAGATTTGTTGCTGGGGGACAAATAATGTTGTAATATACAACAATGAATATTCCGGAACTTCTTACTAATTTAACCACACATTACAATGCCGTCCTCCGTCAATATTCTTCTCAATTATCTCTCACCACACCACAGGCATTTCATCTCCTTTCTATTCCAGTCGATGGCATTTCAATGTCGGGCCTAGCAAACAAGCTCGGTCTAGATACCAGCACGCTCACACGAAATATTCAAAAATTAGAAAAAATGGGGTTTGTTAGAAGAGAACAAGATAAAAAAGATAGAAGAATATTGGTGGCGTACCTAACAGATAAAGGAAGGGGGAGGGTTGAAAAAATAGAAGAGTCTCTTCTAGATTTAAATTTTTCTATGATGAAATACATCGATTTAGATGATCAGGAAAATATTCCTGAAATGTTAGAAAAACTGGTTTGGGCAATGGATTGTATTCGTGAGGAATAAATTTAATTATACTGATTTTACCTCTCACTTATTGGCGTGGTATGACGGTCGTAGCCTCCATCTGCCTTGGAGAAATTGTAATGACCCTTATAAAATATATTTATCAGAAGTAATGTTGCAGCAAACTCAGGTAAAAACAGTATTGCCATATTACCAAAAATGGATTAATAAATACCCAACAGTACAATCTGTGGCCAATGCCAATCAGGAACAAATATTAAAACAATGGGAGGGTCTAGGATATTATGGACGCGCTCGTAATTTTCATAAATCCTGCCAAATTATTGCTATGCAATTTAACGGAGATATTCCTGCTTTGCCTGAGGAATTTTCTAAATTGCCTGGAGTAGGTCCTTATATATCGGCGGCGGTTATGTCTATTGCCTTTCACCATCCCCTGCCTGCGATTGATACCAACGCTATTCGTGTTGGGTCGCGCTTAAAAATGGTCAAGCTTTCTTCTCCGGCTGATTCAAAGGCAATTCATAGATATCTGTCTGACAACATTGCTATTAAGCGTCCGGGTGATTTTAATCAGGCAATTATGGATTTGGGGCGGGAAATTTGTAAATCAAAGAATCCAGCATGTGCACTCTGTCCTGTTTCTAAATTTTGTAAAGCATTGGTTAATAATTTTGTTGATAAATACCCTATTAAAATAAAACCCGCTAAAAAGCCGCATTATAATATTGCCGTGGGCATTATTTGGAATAAGGGTCAAATATTAATTTCTAAACGAAAAGAAAATGGACTTCTAGGTGGCTTGTGGGAATTTCCCGGAGGTAAAATTGAAAAGGGTGAAAATGCCCAGAAATGTATTGTTCGAGAAGTAAAGGAAGAATTGGGAGTTCTGGTTCAACCGGCTTCCTTTCTAAAGCAGATAAAACACGCCTATACCCATTTTTCCATCACAATGAATGCTTATCATTGTGACTATTTGCAGGGCTCGCCGCGAGCCATTGGTTGTGATAATTGGAAGTGGATTACTCCAGAGGAAATTAGGCTATTTCCTTTTCCAAAGGCTAATCATAAGCTTTTTGATAAAATAATTGCGGTAGAGGGTGTATGTTAAAGTACAAATTATTATCATTATTTTTATATGTCAGCGGGCTTTTTGCATTTATATGCATAGCAGTTGTTTTAATTATACCTAGTTTTATTTTTCTTCCCTTTCTTTATGGGTCTGTCAGGGCTTGTTGTCGTTTTATGCTTTTCTCATTATTGCTGTGGCCAAAAATAAAAGGACAATTCCCCGCCGAAGGCACTTATATAATTATGATGAATCATTCTAGCTTTATAGATGTGTTTATTTTCCCATTAATTCCAAGAGGTGCCTGGACTGGGATAACAGCTGCTGAAAATTTTAAAATTCCCCTCTTTTCAACCATTATAAACCGAATTCAAGCTATTCCTATAGATCGGAAAAACCGCCATACAGCCATTCAAAGTATAAAAAAGGCTGAGGATGTTTTAAAACAGGGCATTCATATAGGTATTCTTCCTGAGGGGACCAGAACGATTGATGGTAAAATGCGAGATTTTAAAAAGGGCGGGTTTCATATGGCAATTAATACCAATACAGCCATCATTCCTGTTGGTGTGTCCGGGGCATACAGTTTTAAACCCAAGGATAGATGGTGGATGATGTCGGGGCCAATTTCTATTAATATCGGCACTCCCACCAATATCTCTGAGTATTCAGATTTGGGGGTGGATGGCCTAAAAAATAAAGTGGAATTAGCAATTAAAGAGCTATCAGGAGAATGTTATGAAGTTAAATGAAATGAATGTTGTAATTACTGGAGCAAATGGAACTGTTGCCTCAGAATTGATTTCTTATTTTTCAAACAGGGCGGCCTTTGTGGTTGGAACCGTGCGGCAACTTAAGACAAATGTTGAAAATGAGAATAATTCAGCTATTATAGAAATGGATCCTCTAGATCATTATTCTATTGAAAGCGCAATCAAATGGATAAATAATCAGGCTGGGGATATACATTGTTGGCTAAATATTGTAGGTGGTTTTTCAATGGGAAACCATGTTGGTGAGGTTCGTGACGAATGGAGTTATATGTATAATACAAATTTTATGACTACTCTTAACTGCTGTCAACAAATACTGCCCAAAATGAGGGGGGGTGGCTGGGGAAGAATTGTGAATATGGGCGCTCAGGCGGCTGTTAACGGTATGCCTCTCTCTGGACCATACTGTACCAGCAAGGCTGCCGTACACATGCTTACAAAAATTATTGCCTTAGAAAACGGAAATGGCGTTACGTGTAATGCTTTGCTCCCAGGAATAATTGATACTCCCTCCAACAGAAATAAAATGCCTGAAGCAGACCATGACAATTGGGTAGGGCTGAATAAAATTGCTGAAAGAATTGAAGCTTTATTTTTATCTGATGAAAACGGTTCTTTAATAGATGTTTAGTTCGCTCGTTTAAGTTTCTGATATACATAGGTGTTTACCATTGTTGCAAGCGGTATGCTAATAAACAGTCCCGCCCCTAGGGGTATAATAGAAACAAGCACAATAATTGACATTACTGCTCCTAATAAAAACAATTCCATTACATATCCTTTTGTTATTGCCATGCTTTTTTTCACCGCCTCTACAACATTATTCTCCCCATCTACCAAAAAATAATCGTAAAATTGTAGTCGCAAAGAAATATATACTAGGGGTATAATTATAATAAGTACAGGAATTGTCGTTGATACGCCCCCCCATGTTTCTGCGACCTGCAACATATCTAAATCTGATGAAATTGAAGATAGTAAAAGTATTATCCCGGGTGCGGCTGCCAGCAGCAGTATCGACAATGTAATTAGAGATGCTAATAAGTATGGTATTAATAGATGGAAGCTACCAAACAGTTGAGAGAAGTCTCCATCTTTATTATAAATTAGATTTAGACAAATTCGCAACATTCCCAAATTGAGCCCCATTTGAAATAAATATGCTGCTACTGTAAATAGAATAGATTGAAGCGTAACATCTTGAAGCAGTCTGTCTTGTACAATCCCCAATATAAGGTTAAGGCTAAAAATGAATACTA
Source organism: Fidelibacterota bacterium (assembly GCA_030748955.1). GTDB lineage: Bacteria > Fidelibacterota > Marinisomatia > SCGC-AAA003-L08 > D37C17 > D37C17. The sequence goes on from JASMKZ010000001.1 coordinate 7,350, forward strand.
TTACCAAAACCATTAATCCCAAATTGGGCTTTAATATGTTCCATGCGCTACTGATGATTTCTTTTTTCGAAAATTCCATTTAATACCCTAGATTAGATAAGATAAAATTAAGCCATTTTCCGTCAATGATTATACTTTTTTCAATAGAAGTTGCAGAGCTGCACTACATTATATCTATACGATATGGTTTTGTATTGATTTCCCGTATTATCTGTGGTCGGCGTGTGTCTTTATCGGTAATTTAAAGTCTGTGCAGATACAAAATATTTGAATTTATGAAAATACCCTTTACAAAATGCCATGCCAACGGAAATGATTTTATTCTTATTTTATCGGAAGACTTTCCAGACATGGGTGCCAAAGAATCATTAATTCAACAATTGTGCAACCGCAATACGGGCATTGGTGCCGACGGACTGTTTATCATTTTGCCTTCTGAAAAATACGATTTTTTCTTAGACTATTATAATTCCGATGGTTCCTGGGAAACTTTGTGTGCAAATGGTTCTCGATGTGCCTCAAAATTTATATATAGTCTTAATAATACCAGGCGAAAATTGAAATTTGAAACAGGCGCCGGGATACATACTGCCAAAATAAAATCTAATGGCGAAGTGTTGATGAGCATGAAAACTCCAATGTATAAATCAGAATGTCTTTCTCCCGAAGGGGTCTCTGGGTTTTTTGTTGATAGTGGTGCTCGACATTTTGTGTGTCCGTCAGATAATTTAGATGAAAAACATGTGTTAACATTGGGACGGAAGGTTAGATACTCTCAACTATTTAATCCTCAAGGAATTAATGTAAATTTTTATCGAATTCAATCTGATAACACAGTAGAAATTAGAACCTATGAAAAGGGAGTGGAACAACTTATGACATCCTGTTCATCCGGATCTGCTGCGGTAGTATATCATCTTTCTAAGAGCCGCGGCCTTATATCACCAATTACAACCTCCTCTGCTGGTGGATCTCTTAAGTTTACTTTTGATGACAATTGGAGAGAGGCTTTTTGTGAGGGTCCGGCAGAATTGTTGTTTTCTGGTGAATTTGAAGGAAACCTTGTCTAGTTTACAGAACATTGGGGTATTATTAGATTTAGACGGAGTGGTTTATCAGGGGGGCTCTTTAATCCCTGGTGCGGCGAAAACTATTCATATACTCCAACACAATAACATTCCCTTTCGATTTATTACCAACACTACTCGATTGACGAAAAAAAAGTTGGTGCACAAACTACATTCAATGGGTTTGTCTATAGAAATTAATGAGGTTTTTGCCGCCCCGCATGCTGCGGTTGAATATTGTAGGGGAAGGGGATATACAGCTATTGATTTGGTGGTTCCCGATAAAAAAATGGAGGAAGACTTTTCTGATTTCAGCTTGAATGTTGAAAACCCACAGGCTGTTGTATTGGGAGATATGGGTCGCGGGTTTACCTTTGGCTTGTTAAATTCTCTATTCAAAAAGATATTACATGGGGCCGAATTTGTGGCTATGCATAAAAATAAGTATTGGCATTCTGGCAGTGAGTTAACTCTAGATTTGGGCGCTTTTGTTTCAGCGCTTGAATTTGCCACTGACAAAGAGGCGGTGCTTATTGGCAAGCCTTCTCCCTATTTATTTCAATTAGCTGTAAAGCCTTGGAAAATCCCTTTTCAATCAATTTATATGGTTGGAGATGATGTGGTTGGCGATATTGGTGGAGCCAATAATGTGGGCATGAAGTCTATTTTGGTTAAAACTGGAAAATTTAGAAAAGAGGGGGTAGTCTGCCCAGGGAGCAAACCAAATTATATAATCAATTCTATAGCCGATTTACCGAATTTATTACAATTATATTGAATCTGACAAATGGGTAAGTGCTATTTCGCCTGCTCTATAAAGATCTGTTTCATAAATGTTGTGTAAACCCTGTAACACCTCTGCTTTTTCTCCTACAGAAATTGTTATAAATGGTATTGATAACAATTTGAGCATATCCTGTAAAACATACCCTGATTTTTGCCACGGCCCAGGGAAAAAGAGTATTCCACCGGTTTTGTTTCGTTGTCTCTGTATGGTTGTGGCAGCCTTGGCCTCATCGTTTGTTTGTATAATTTTTACCTTCATATCAAGACTTTTTGCAACCTTACGTAAATTTCTGTTTAATTTATCCAAAGTAATATTGGGGTTGGCTTCTATTTTTCGATGCCCCAACAGGTCCATATTGGGACCATGAATAATAAGAACGTTTTTAGAGGTTGTGTGGTCACTCATAATTTTAACTGTTCAAGGTACATGTTTACAATTTTTTCGTGACAAGGAAAGGCAAGGTTGGGCAGTTTTTCTAATGGGAACAAGACCGCTTCTGCCGCATCATCGCCCGCCTTCAATGCTGACCAATCTTCAATTTGTACTTCCATTCCCACCAACAATATGTCCCCAAAAATTGTATTAAAATGACTGCATGTTCCTAGCAGGCCTTTCACCTTACCCTGCAGGTTTGTTTCTTCAATCAGCTCTCGCTCTGCCCCCATTTCCGGCGTTTCTCCCCTTTCAATAAATCCTCCTGGCAAGCCCCACATTCCTTTTCCTGGCTCAGCGGCTCTTTTCACTAATAATAATTGTTTTTTGTATATACAAATTAGGGTGGCTGTTGGTTTTGGGTTTTCATAATGAATGGCTCCGCATTGTGAACAATGGTGGCGCATGTTGCCATCTTTTGCGCCAAATTGATTTTTTTTGCCGCAATTTGAACAGAATTCTAAGTATCCCATAATTGAAATATAAGGTAGATTTCATCATTGTATAAAGACAGATAAAAATGCTAATATTTACGACCTATGAATAAACAAAAAAACATACTTGCTGTGGGCTCTATAGCGCTTGACACGCTAATGACACCACGAGGAAATCGACAAAATATTTTAGGTGGGTCTGCTACATATTTCTCTATTTCTGCCGGACTGTTGGCCCCTGTAAAATTGGTTGGGGTGGTTGGAAGCGATTTTCCTGAAGATGGGTGGCAATTATTTCGCTCACGGAAAATAAATACTGATAATATATTGGTTGAAAATGGCCCGACTTTCCGCTGGGGAGGAAAATATAGTGATGATTATTCTACGAGAGATACTCTTTTTACCGAATTGGGAGTTTTTGAAAAATTTTCTCCTTCCATTCTAGATTCAGATAGAAATTCTCCCCTTGTATTTTTAGGCAATATCCATCCTGATTTACAATTGTCGGTGGCAAAATTAACACTAAATGCTAACCATATTGTAACCGATACCATGAATTTGTGGATTGATCTTTTCCCTGAAAAGGTGGCTGAAGTTTTGAAGCTTTCTACAATTTTATTAATTAACCACGAAGAGGCTGAACAGTTTACGGGGCAGTCAGAAATTGCAAGTGCGGCTAGCGAATTATTATCTTATGGACCAGAAATTGTTGTTATTAAAAGAGGTGCAGATGGCGCCTATCTGGCTAATGGGGATGTTAGGCGTTCGGTACCCGTTTTCCCTATCAATATGCTGAACGATCCAACTGGTGCCGGCGACACTTTTGCCGGCGGCTTTATGGGATATCTCTCTCAATCTTCACGGCCAGATTTTCTTGAAGCTGTTATTATGGGCTCCGCCATGGCATCGTTTTGTGTTGAAGGGTTTGGTGTTGAGTCGCTTTTAAGCGCTACACCAGAACTGCTTGAACACAGGGTGTCAACAATTAAAAAAACATTGATGGAAACAGTGTAATTGTGTCTGACCCTTCTCCTAGCCATACAGATTTTGAGGTGGTGAACAATCAATATCCCGATAGAGATTATGAGGTAAAGATTTCCGTGCCTGAATTTACTTGCGTGTGCCCGCGAACAGGACAGCCCGATTTTGCTATAATTGAAATAATATACACTCCTAATAAATTAATTGTGGAATTAAAGTCCCTTAAATTATATGTTCAACAATTTCGTAATCTGGGCATTTTTCATGAAAATGTAACAAACAAGATTTTGGACGATTTTCGACTTGCCTGCGAGCCCCGAAAAATTGATGTAATTGGCCATTTTAATCCAAGGGGTGGAATAAGCACTGTTGTTAGGGCCAATTGGCAAGAATAATTTGTTTATTTATATAGAAAATGTTGTTAAATTTCTAGGCTGAAATAGTTTAAAAAAGGGCTGAATATGAAGGTCACAATAAAATATACCAATAGAAAACGAAAAAATAAACACGGATTTAAAAAGCGAATGAGTACAAAGGCTGGTCGTGCTCTTCTGGCAAGGCGACGAAAAAAGGGCCGGAAGACAATTTCTGCCTAATTGAAATATTCGCTCTCCTCATCGGAGTTTTCAAAAACAATGGGAACCTCCAAATCCCTGCACTTTGGGGATTTATCATTTAAATATACCAAAAGCTCTAAACCTAAAATGGGACTTATAGTTTCAAGAAGATATGGAAACGCTATAGAGCGTAATTTATTTAAGCGTCGCTGCAGATCTGCCTTTAAATCAATTATGGTTGATAATAATATGGGTTGTGTTGTAGTTGTGCGCCCTAAAAAGCCAGGCCTCTCTTTTAGGGCCATTCAAGAATCTTTCAATTCTATATATGATAAATTCTCTGATTAAACATTTTTTTATCTTATTAATAAAATTATACAAAACCGTGCTTTCTGGTTTTCTTCCGGATGCCTGTCGTTTTACGCCGTCTTGTTCTAGTTTTGCAATTGGCGCCCTTGAAAAGCATGGCATAATTATGGGGGGCTGGCTCGCTTTAAAACGAATTGGTAAATGTCATCCGTTTAATAAAACAACAGGTTTTGATCCGGTGCCATGAATGATACCTTTCGATATATCCTTGCTGGTGGGTTAATATTTTTAATTATTATTTTACAACCCGTTTATTTAGAATGGCTTGGATATGATACGGGCACAGTGTCTGGGGAAAATTTAGAGGTTATGGAATCTGAAAGTGTTGTTGCTGCGCGGGGGAAAAAAATCGCCCCATCTTTTGAGTCTGGGTCGGCTGCCATATTAACCAATCAGGGCCCTGTTGAATCATTTATAACTATAGTTACCCCTCTATATACTGCGACGCTCACCAATAGGTCCGGCGGCAGTTTTACAAATTATTTTTTATCCAGTAAAAATGCTGATGAATTAAAATATATTGGTGGATATAATGACGGAGGGGTTTTTAATCCCAACATTCCCGTGTCCTTAACAATTAACTCCGAAGAAAATTGTATGCCCTGCCTGGCAGATTATGATGATAATGATGATAAATATAATTTTTTTAACCAACCATTTGCCTTGTTAAACTTTTCAAACCAGCAAGATACCATTTATTTAGATTATGGTTCTGTTGAGCTTAAATATGCTCTACAGGATGTTGATAGTAGAACAATTATTAACAAAACGGTTTCTTTTTCCGCAGATAAATATATTAATGAGCATTATTACGAAATTAATGATGAGGTGTTTGAATATTCAAACAATCTGGAGCTCCTCTGGTATGGCGGCTTGCGACCATCAGAAGAAAAGGAAGAGGAAGATGTGGCTTATGGGTCTGGAATTATCAGTCAGGCTGGTGAAATTGAAGATGTGCGGTCTACGGGCCCTGATGAAACTATAACCAGGGAAGTCTATAAAGGACAAACTGATTGGGTTGCCGTTCGTACAAAATATTTTATGTCAGCCATCATAACTGAAAATTCGGGGAAATACGCCACTCTTTCTGGCCATAATATTGACTTTGGACAACGAACACACACGCCTCTATATCATGCATCTATTGGTTTTCCTTTGGATGTATCTACAATATCTTCCAGTGTTTATTTGGGGCCCCTTGATGTTGATTATTTATCTCATGCGGGGGCTTCCCTTGATGCTTCAATGGATTGGGGTTTTGCGCCCATTCGCCCAATTAGCAAGGGCGTTTTATGGGTGTTAAAATTTATGCATAATAAATTGAATCTAAATTATGGGCTTGTTCTGCTTTTATTTGCGGTGCTGGTTCGATTAATTACAGGACCTCTTACAAAAAAAAGTTATGAGTCCAGCCAAAATATGCAAAAAATTCAACCGAAAATAAAAAAAATTCAAGCAAAATATAAAGGGGACCCCCAGCGCCTTAATAAGGAAACAATGGCTTTATATAAAACACATAAAGTAAATCCGCTTGGCGGATGTCTTCCTATTATGCTTCAAATGCCTTTATTGTGGGCTTTATTTATGGTTTTTCGTACTACAATTGAGTTTCGAGGGGCGCCATTTATGTTGTGGATATCTGATCTATCAAAGCCAGACGTGGTATTAGCTCTTCCTTTTTCTATTCCCATTTATGGAGATGGTGTTGCCATATTGCCCCTGGTAATGGGGGCAACTCTCTTGCTAACTATGCGTATGTCCTCAGCAACAATGGATAAAAGTCAAAAACCCGTTATGTACTTTATGAATGGATTTTTTATTCTCCTTTTTAATACTTTCCCATCCGGACTTAACCTGTATTATACGGCCTATAATATGCTAAGTTTTTTCCAACAGCGAAGTATTAAAAATAAGCTTGCTAATCAATAGTTTATTGCAAGTGAAATGCTTCCCTATGATCAAGAAAACATTGTAGCTATTGCCACCCCCCCTGGCATTGGGGCCCTTGCCGTAGTGAGGCTGTCTGGAAGGGATTTAAAACCTTTATATAAAAGATTTACCCATCAACTACCCAAAAACAGGTTTGCATTATTTACAAAGCTTTATCACCCTATAAACAATATAATTCTCGATGAGGTTGTTGCAACCTATTTTAAATCTCCTGCAAGCTATACCGGTGAAGACATAATAGAAATATCCTGCCATGGCGGTGCTGCTGTAAAAAATTCTATTTTACAGGCCGCTATTGATGGTGGCGCAAGACTGGCTAGGCCTGGGGAGTTTTCATATCGTTCTTTTTTAAATGGAAAAATGGACCTGCTTCAGGCTGAGGCTGTTTCTGCTTTAATTTCTTCTAAAACATCCCAATCTGCCAAGCTAAGTCTTTGCCATCTAGAGGGAAAGGTTTCCACATTGCTTGGTGATATAAAATCTAGGGTAATAGATGTTCTCTCAATCATTGAAAATGAATTGAATTTTTCAGAAGATGAAATAAGCACCACCTCTTATTCGTCTATTCGTTTAATAATTGAAGATGTCCAGTCTCAAATAGCCAAAATTATTAATTCTTCTATAATTGGGAAAAAAATATTTTCGGGTATTCGAATTATAATTTTGGGACGACCAAATACTGGAAAATCTAGTTTATTTAACGCAATATTGGGAGAAAACAGGGCTATAACCTCGCCTGTGGCCGGTACTACCAGAGACACTGTTGAGTCTTGGTTTGAGCTAGAGGGTGTTCCTGTGTGTTTGGTTGATACTGCTGGCATTTGGGAGTATGAGGGGCCGCTGGACGCCCTTGGGGTGGAAAAAACCATATCTGAAATGAAGCGGGCTGATTTGTTTATTATTGTGGATGATAAAAACCCCAACCATATTTTAAATGAACAATTTGAAGGCAAATATCAACAACACCATATTTTGGTTAAATCAAAGTCTGATTTGTCCAATTCCTCACCGACAAAAGAAACAAATATTATTTATACATCTTCAAAAGAAGGTCTTGGTATAAACAAGTTATTAACATCTTTTTCCACATATATTTTAAATAATATTAATCTTTCAGACAGAGAGTCTGGCTTTATGATATCCCAGCGACAGCGGGGGTTGTTAGAAAATTCTTTGTTGTGTTTAGATGAGGCCATTGTACAGTTGGATTTGGGAATTGAAACGGATATCATAGCATCTACGCTTAATGGTTTTGTTGTTGCTATCAAAGATATAGTTGGTGAAATACCTAATAAAGACGTTGTACAAAATATTTTTAATAATTTTTGTGTTGGTAAATGAATAATAAATCTATTGTGATTGTCGGCGGGGGCCATGCGGGGGTAGAGGCAGCATTTGCTGTGGCAAATCTAGGAATAAAGGCCGTTTTGGTTACAATGGATATAAATGCGGTTGGCAGAATGAGCTGCAATCCGGCAATTGGTGGGCTTGGCAAGGGACACCTGGTAAAAGAAATTGATGCCCTTGGTGGGATTATGGGGAGAGCTTCAGATGCTTGCGGGCTTCAGTTTAAAGTGTTAAATAAATCTAAAGGAAGGGCGGTTTGGTCGCCTAGGGCCCAAATTGATAAGCATAAGTATGCCATATATATTCAGAAGGCTTTTTCTTCCCATAAAAATATATCTATTATTCAGGATGAGGTTGTTGATTTCTCTGTTGATAATGGGCGGGTTTCTAGTGTTGTTTTGCGAAAGGGTGGGACATTAAAAACCGGCGCCCTAATTGTTTGTTCTGGAACCTTTTTAAATGGATTAATACATATTGGAAATGAAAATTTTTCTGCTGGAAGATTTGGAGAACGCGCCGTTGTTGGTCTGTCAAATGTTCTTGTAAATAAAGGGTTTAGTGTTTCTCGTCTAAAAACAGGTACACCGCCACGCCTGCTATCATCATCAATTAAATGGGATGGCTTGACACTATCTGGGGGCGATGAAAACCCCATCCCATTTTCAATTCTCACAGAGCGCCCATTTAAGCCAAAAAACATTCCCTGTCATATTGTTGATACTAACCCCAAGGTTCATAAAATATTATCTGATAATTTACAAAAATCTGCGATGTATTCCGGAAGTGTTGGCGGTGTTGGTCCCCGCTATTGTCCAAGTATTGAGGATAAAATTGTTAGATTTGGTGACAGGGATAAACATCAGCTTTTTTTGGAACCAGAATGGATAAATTCAAATCAAATTTATGTAAATGGGTTTTCTACTAGCATGCCAAAACATGTTCAGGAAATTGCTCTCCGTAGCATATCCGGGCTTAAAGATGTTCGGCTGGTTCGCCCTGGCTATGCAATTGAATACGATTACTTTCCGTCCTCCCAATTAAAAAGCACCCTTGAAACAAAAATGTTTGATGGACTGTTTTTCGCCGGACAAATGAATGGCACATCTGGATATGAGGAGGCTGCAGCCCAGGGCTTAATAGCTGGCGCTAACGCCGGACTCAAGCTATTAAATAAGGAGCCTCTTGTTTTGGGCAGAGATCAGGCTTATATCGGGGTGCTAATTGACGACTTGATTACTAAAGATATAAATGAACCATATAGGATGTTTACATCTAGCGCTGAATATCGCCTTTCACTGCGGGCGGATAGTGCATCAATTCGACTAACAGAAAAGGCCTATAAATTAGGGTTGGTCCAGGAAAATCAATATGCGCTTTTTAAGACTTATAAGAAGTCGGTTGATGATATTATAAAATATTGTAAAAAAACCCGAATAGAGGTTGATGGTGAGTCGCTTTTGCTTTCAGATTATATTAAGCGCCCAAAAAAATATTTAATAAACTGCAGTGAAGGACGAAAGCTTTTAAATGATTGTTTAATTGATTCAGCTTTCACCGCAGAGACAGAAATTAAATATGAGGGTTATGTAAAAATTGAAAATTCTAGGGTGAAAAATTTAAGGAAAATGGAGGATGTTGTCATTCCCCGCCTTTTCGACTATTCGTTGCTCCCCAATCTTTCTTCTGAATCAAAAGAAAAGCTGGGGCGCATCAGGCCAGAAACGCTGGGGCAGGCTTCCAGGGTGGCGGGGGTTCGCCCTGCCGATATTGGTGTGCTCGCCATTTTTCTTAAATCTTTTTCTTAGTTGTTTCACGTGAAACAATTGTCTCCTATAATGTCTATTGCTGATATGTCTACCTCTGTTGGGGTTGGTGGGGGGGTGTGTGTTTCTGGTTTTCATCCCGACTTTTTATTGCCACTAATAGACGCAATTGATAATAGGTTGTTTATTACAATACATGATGACGTTTTTGCTTCATCTGTCAAATATTTGTCTGCTCTGTGGGATAATGACTCTTTTGTTTTTGTGTCGGACTTAGGGATAAACGCAGGTGTTCCGGCGGGGTTTGCCTCCTCTGAAGACCGATTTAATTTGAGGGCAAGAGAGGTTTTAGCTGAAGGCCTGGGTCCAATAAAAGTCATAGTTTCTTCAGAGGGTGGGGTTTCGATGCCAATACTTGGCTGTGGTATTGATAATAGGTTGGTTTTTGATCTTGGCGTCTCATTTGAAGAGTGTTATGGCTTTTTGGTTTCCGAAAACTATGTGTTGTCAGATTTTGTGGCTATGCCGGGAGAATTTTCTACTCGCGGCGGAATAATTGATGTCTTTCCTTTTTCGTCTTATTGCCCTTATAGGATTAATTTTTTAGATGAATTCCCAATAGTTTTTCGCTTTAATGTTGACAATCAATTAACAACTGAGCGTGTAAACAGCTTTGTTCTATCGTCTGTTTCAAAAAATAAACCCCTGGCGCTGAAAGATGTTTCTCTAAAAGAATTTTTGTCAGTGGCTCTAAATTCTTCTGGAGAGCTTATAATTGGTAGCCCTAATAAAATTCTAAAAAAGATACAACTACAAACCTTTACCTATAGACAGTTTTGTGCTGTTTATAAAAACAATTGTTCATCTATGGATGCAGTGGATGGCCTTTCTTCTGTTGGTTTGGCTGATAAAAATAATAATATTTTTATTCCTTTATGGTTTATAGACAAAAAGCCTATGCAAGAAAAGGGGGGTGAAAGACCCGCTCCTTTAGGGTTGGGAAAAATTTGTCGGGGCGATTATCTTGTTCATAGAGACCATGGAGTTGGGGTTTGTATTGGTCTGGTTTTAAAGGAGGGGGGGGCGTCTGCTCAAGAGCTTCTTTCAATAAAATACAATGATGGGGGGGTAATTTCAACAGATATTGGATCTCTAGATCTAATTGCATTTTTTGCCCCTGCTGGCACAGAAGGGGTGGTGTTAGATTCTCTTTCCAAAAAGGGAAGTTGGGCGCGTAAAAAGTTATCTGCTAAAAAGCGGGCTGAAGAAGTAATGCAACACTTGTTAAGTCTTTATGTGAAAAGGCGTGGCTTATCGCGCCCCGCCTTTTCACAAGACCTGTCGCTGGAGGGGCCTTTTTTGGCGTCCTTTTCGTTTGAAGATACCCCTGACCAGATTAGTGCTTGGAATAATATATCAGATGATCTTTCTGCAAGTTCGCCCATGGATAGGCTGTTGTGCGGGGATGTTGGTTTTGGCAAAACAGAGCTTGCAATTAGGGCAGCTTTCAGGGTGGTGGTGGGTGGCAAAAGGGTGGTTGTGCTTTCTCCAACAACCATACTTGCAAATCAGTTGTGCTCATCGTTTTCCGCTCGCCTTGGGCCGGAGGCCATTTCTGTTGATATGGTTTCTCGTTTTAGGTCTCAAAAGGATTTGGGGGTGGTTAAAAAAAATATAATTGAAAATAATAATGATGTTTTAATTGGTACACATGTGGTTTTAAATGATGATTTATATTTAAAAAACATAGGTTTATTAATAGTAGATGAAGAACACCGGTTTGGCGTAAAACATAAAGAAAGTATAAGACAATTTAAAAGCAGTGTTGATGTTCTTTCAATGTCGGCAACGCCAATTCCTCGATCTATGAATCTTGCGCTATCGGGTATTTATTCTATTTCTATGCTGCAAACACCCCCGAGGTTGCGGCTTCCAATAATAACTCGGGTTGAGTATTATGGTGATTTAACTATAGTGGCGGCTATTAGTTTTGAGGTAGAAAGGGGGGGTCAGGTTTATTTTGTTCATAATGATATTGTCTCTATAAAAAATATTACACATAAATTGCAGGGTTTATTTTCAAAACATGTTGTGCGCTTTATTCATGGCCAAGAGCCCCCTAAAAATATTGAGCAAAAAATGGGTGATTTTGTTTCTGGCAAAACGGATATTTTGGTGTGTACATCTATTATTGAGTCTGGTATTGATGTTTCTTCCGCAAACTGTATAATTATTAACAATGCGCACCTCTTTGGCCTTTCTCAGCTTTACCAAATGAGGGGACGCGTCGGCAGGGGACCCCAACAAGCCTATGCATACCTTCTTGTTCCACGGGGGGTTTCTTTGTCGGAAAAGGCCTTTAAAAGAATTAAGTCTATTGAGGAGAATACTAGCCTTGGGGCGGGGTATAATGTTTCAATGAAAGACATGGAAATACGGGGGTCCGGCTCTCTTTTTGGTTATAAGCAGTCTGGTGGTGGCGGTTCTGTTGGTTATGAAATGTACACGCGCATGATTCAGCGGGCGCTACATGATTCTGGTGGGCTGGGGTTGGATTTTCGAATTCTTCCTGAAGATGTTGTTATAGAGCTTTATAAAAAGCGGTTTATTCCTGAAGAATATATTGCTCTAGAAGGTGTTCGGATGTCTGTGTATAGGGATCTGGCTGTTGCCACAACAGAGGAGGCCTTAGATGGCGTTTTATATAATTTAGTTAACCGGTTTGGGCCTGCTCCTGATTCTGTAATAAATATTATAAATGAATCTCGCCTAAGATTGGTTGCGTCTAGGGCTGGAATATGCTCTGTGGTGTTGCGACCCTGTGGCATTTTGTGTTCTGTTAAAAATAGGAGGGGGGATTTATTTGCTTCAGCTGTCCTCGATTATGTAGACAAATTGTTAAGAGAGGGGGGAATTAATTATCATATAATGCCCAACAACAACGATGTTTTGGGCCTATGTATTCATTTGGATAAAAATGAAGATAGTTATGCGTTCTTTTCTCGTTTTTTTGGTAAGTTTGATGCTTTGGTAAAGGTTAATTAAATAGGATGAAATTGATGTTAAAAATATTGCTGTTGTGTTTTGCCTCTTTGTTGTGTGCCGCCAAGGGAACGGTTTTAACAATTAATGATGAAGAGTATTCTTTGCATGATTTTTATTCCCGGTATCCTAAAAAACAGTGGGAGCGTGCTGATAGCCTGAAAAAGGACAAAATGTTTACAGATTTTATTAAAAGAGAGTTGTGCATTTTTGAGGCAAAAAAGGTGGGCTTACAAAACGATCCAGATATTGCTGTTAAAATAAGAGATCGGTCTTTACAAATATTGGTGAATGAAAGCTATGAACATTTTGTTGCTACTCCATTAATTTCTCCATCTGAATTAGATGCAGCAAGACAAAATGCAAAAAAAGAACTGTTTGCAGGTCATATATTAATTGGTCATAGTGGGGCATATCTTGCCAATCCTCCTCAAAGAACGATTGACGAGGCCCTTCTTTTATCCCAACAGATTAAAGATGAGTTTGAGGCGGGTGAGAGCTTTAGTGTCTTGGCAAAAAAATATTCTGACGATCCTAGCGCTAAAAACAATAGTGGTTCCCTTGGTTGGGTTCAGTGGGGTAGAACTGTTCCTGAATTTCAGCGGGTTCTTTTTGGGTTGGGTGTGGATGTACTTTCTCCTCCTGTTTTAACGGATTTTGGTTATCACCTTATTTTAGTTTCTGATATAAGATCTTCTGAGCTTCAATATATGTCAGACGATGCCTATGAAAGCTATGTTATAAATGTTTCTAAAAATAGCGTGCGGGAGCAGTTGCGAGAGGCGGCTGTTAATTATGATGCTAAAAAAATTGACGACTATGGGGTGTTGTTTAATCTTGCTGGTGTTGAGTTGGTGTTAGACGCCTTTAATCGCAATCAAAAAGATGGGTTTTTGTCTGAATCTGGCAACAAGGATTCTGCCTCCCTTCTTAAGGGGGTTGGGGGCGTGCTTTGTGTTTATAATGGCAGGGGGTATGGTCCGGGGTGGTTTTCTACAAGGCTTAAAAGGATTTCGTCTGCCAGGCAGCCCCGCCTTGATTCGGCTGATAAAATTATTTCTGCTTTGAAAACAATCATTTTACAAGACATTGCAATAAATGAGGGTTTTGCTGAGGGGGTTGAAAATATTTTTACCTTTAAGTATAAAAAAAATGAGGTGGTGTCTGACCTGTTATACGATGCATACTTAAAGCTCTTAGTAAATTCTGCAAAAAAACCAGACTCTCTTGATGTTTTTGATTATTATGAAAATAACAAGTTTATTAAGTATATGGGGGATGAAAGGGTTGTTGTTAGAGAAATAAAAGTTTCTTCCAGGAGCGTTGCAGACAGTTTGGTTCGGCTTCTTGATTCTGGTGTAAACTTTGCTTTGTTAGCCCAACAAAACAGTTCTACTAATCCTGGCGATGGCGGCTTATATGGTCCTTTTTCAAGGAGAGATAGTGGGTCCCTTTTTGATGCGGCTTCTTTGTTGGGCGCGGGAGAATATAGTTCGGTATTGCCCACATCAAAAAATAGTTTTTCAATAATTCAACTTGTTGAGCCCGCTTCTGCTACGCCAATAGATGTTGATCGTGTTTATGTACAAATCGAATCTTTGTTAATAAAAGAGGGGCAGGATGAGGCTAAGTCTGTAGGGGTTGACGGCTTGTTGAACAAATATACTATTATTAAAAATAGCGACTTATTGTTTTAATTAATGTTTTTCAATAGATTTTTTGTTGTTGTTTTGGTTGGGGTCTTTTTTTCTCAAGGAAAAGTAGATGGTGTTGCCGCCATTGTGGGAAGCAATGTTGTTCTGCATAGTGACGTGCTACAACAATCTCAGTTTTTTGCCATAGAGCAGCAGGTGGATCCATCAAAAAATCCTTATCTTTTTGAAGAGATATATGTTTCTACATTAAACAAGATAATCAATCAATATGCTATATTAAGTGTTGCAGAGAAAGATACTAATATTATCATTTCCAACGATGAGGTTGATAGGGCTCTTAATCAACAAATAGATGATTTTATTTTAAAGGCGGGTTCTGAAAAATTGTTTTTGGAAATGGCTGGAATGTCAATGAGACAAATAAAGGCAGATTATTGGCAAGATATTCGAGATATGATGATGATCGAAAAATATCAGTATTCTAAAATTCAAAATGTTGATGTGAGTCGTGTAGAGGTATTACATTTTTTTGATTCTTTTAAAGATTCTATTCCTCGCCATCCTGAAAAATATAGTTTCAGTATAATAGAGGTACCTTTTTCTCCGGGCGATGCTTCTACGACAAAGGCTTATGATTTTCTCAATATACTAAAGGATGATATTCAAATAAAGGGGGTTTCATTTGATTCTCTTGCTCAGCTGTATTCCCACGATCCTGGTTCGGCACCCATGGGGGGGCGTCTTGGATTTACCTATAGGGGGGCGCTGGTTAAAGAATATGAGGAAGTTTCTTATGCTATGGAAATTGGTGAAATTAGTGACCCAATTAAGTCTGATTTTGGATATCATTTAATAAAATTAATCGATAAAAAAGGTGAAAAAATATCTACTCAACATATTCTTAGAACAATAGAATTTTCTGAAGATGACAAAACAAACGCATACGATGCTATTTATGATATTTATACTCACACAAATAACAATTTTCCAGCATTTGATTCCCTGTCAAATATATTTTCAACAAAGTATAAAAATGGGTCTGGCAAATATATTGATTTCCCCACCTCGCGTATTCCAGAACATGTGTTTGTTGTGTTGAAAAATATGGATGTCGGTGAACTGTCTATGCCTATTGAAATGAGTGGTGGATATTTTTTAGTTTATTATTATGACTACCAAAAAGAGTTTATTCCTGATGTTAATAATTCTTGGGATTTAATCTATAAATATGCAAAACAAAAAAAACATAATTCTATAATTAGTAATTTGGTAAAAAATATTAAAACTAACATTTATATAAATATTTTCAACAATTAGTGTTTATAAATTAATTTTAAACTATGTTGTTAACACTGTTATTAACATAAAGAAATAGTTTAAGTATTTTTTATATGTGTTATATTTATAGTTTTAAAAAAAATCTATTTTTTTATATTTAAACATATCAACTTATATATAATACTTAAATTAATATACTAAACTATGAATATATATATACCTTTTAAAAAAATGGATTTATTAGAAATAAACTTGTATAATAAAAAAGTTATAAATTCAACCAAAGAAATAGGATAAATATGAAATTTACACTTGATAAAAACGCGTTTTTAAAAAATTTACAACTATTATCTAAGGCCATACCTCAAAGATCAACACTGCCAATAATTAGTAGTGCTTTATTCATAGTTAAGGATGAAATTTTAAGTATGCGGGCGACGGATTTAGAAATATCTATAAATCTAAAATCTAAAATAGAAGGTGGTGAAGATGGATGTGTTGCTATTCCTCTAGGAAAATTATTAGAAATAACGAGTGCTATGCCGGAAAAGAATATAGATTTTAGCGTTTCTGACATAGGTAAAATGAATATTTCTTGTAATTCTGGGCGCTATACTATAATGGGGCAACCGTCAGAAGAATTTCCTTCAGAACAGGTTGTTGAAAATAGTAAAAGATTACAGGTTTCTTCAGGAGAGTTGAAAGATATGATTATTAATACATCTTATGCAGCCAGCAAAGATGATTTAAAACCAGTGCTTCAAGGAGTCTTATTTCAAATACAAAACGATGGTATTGTTTCTGTTGCAACAGATGGACATAGATTAGTAAAATTAGAAAAGAAAAAACTTCATTCTATAGATTATATTGGCAATATTGTTGTTCCTATTAAATTTTTAGCCTTACTTACAACACAATTAACCGGCGATGGAGATATTTCAATGTTAATTGGTGACAATCATATTCAAGTACAACTAGAAGATGTTACCATAACTACACGAATAATTAAAGATCCATATCCAGACTATGAAGGCGTTATTCCAAAGAATAATACAAAGACATTAATAATAAATAAGAATAATTTCACAGAAGCAATAAAGAGAGTTTCTATTTTTTCTAATAAATCAAGCAAACAGGTAGCGCTAGAACTTTCCGAAAGCAGCATGACAATAACAACCGAAGATCCGGAAAATATAACAACAGGAAAAGAAATATTAGACTGTGATTATGATGGAGAGCCCATGACAATTGGTTATAATGCCTTTTATTTGAAAGAGGTACTACAACACCAACAATCAGAAGAAATAAAAATAATGCTAAATTCACCATTAAATGCAGGACTATTTCTTCCAATAGATCAAAATGATAATGACAATAAAACCACCCTTCTAATGCCAATCAGACTAAACGATTAATTTATTGTTCCATTGAAACCAAAACCAATTAAAGACGTCTTATCGGATTTTCTAAAAGGAAGTAATTTTAAAGAAATAAATGAAACTATAAACATAAGCGCCGCATGGACAAGTATTGTTGGTAAAACCATTTCTAATAACACGGAAATAAAAAACATAAAAAATGGAAAAATCACAATAAAAACAGCAAATCCAATATGGAGAAATGAACTTGTTTTTCAAAAAGAAGATCTGTTAAACCGGCTTAAAGAAGAAGAACCAGAATTAAATATAAAAGAAATAGAATTTAGATGATTGAAGACCAAACAACCCAAGAATATAGCGCAGATAAAATAACAGTATTAAAAGGGTTGGAAGCTGTAAGAAAGCGTCCAGCCATGTATATTGGAGACGTTGGTACAAAAGGCCTTCACCACCTTGTTTGGGAGGTGGTTGACAATTCAATTGATGAAGCGATGGCGGGACATTGTACTCAAATAAAGGTGTCCATCTTATCAAATGGCGGAATAAGCGTAGAAGATGATGGCAGGGGCATTCCCGTAGACATCAATAAAAAAGAGGGTAAAACAGGACTAGAGCTAGTAATGACCGTGTTACATGCAGGGGGAAAGTTTGACAAAGATTCTTATAAAGTGTCTGGAGGACTTCATGGCGTTGGGGTGTCAGTAGTTAATGCGCTTTCAAAAGAATGTACAGTTTTTGTAAAAAGGCAGGGGAACATTTATTCACAAACATACAAACATGGAAAAAGCACAACAGAAATTGAAAAACACGGCCCAACAGAAACCACAGGCACCAAGGTTGTTTTTTATCCAGACGATTCCATATTTAACGAATCAACCTATTTTTTTGATGTCATTGATGAAAGGTTAAGAGAATTAGCATATTTAAATAGCGGCATTAGAATTCTTCTTACTGATGAAAGAGAAGAAAAAAAATCAGCAGAACATTTTTATAAAGGGGGATTGAGCGAGTTTATACTCCACCTAGATGAGGGGCGCAGGCCTGTTTTTGAGAAACCTATACAAATATCAGGAGAAAGAGAAAATATACCGGTAGATATTGCCCTTAGATATAATGATAGTTATAACGAAACCATCCTTGCATTTGTGAACAATATAAATACAATAGAGGGAGGAACTCATCTTTCAGGATTTAAAACAGCCCTAACACGATCTTTAAACAAGTATGCAGCCCAAAACAATTTATTTAAGCCTGTAAAAGGAAAAACCCTCTCCCTATCAGGTGATGACGCACGCGAAGGTTTGACCGCGGTACTATCAATAAAGGTTGCCGAACCCCAATTTGAAGGTCAAACAAAAACAAAACTAGGAAACGGAGAAGCCAAGGGCGTATGTGATTCTATAATAATGGAAGGATTAACAAGCTTTTTTGATCAAAATCCAGACATAGCAAAAAAAATAATTACCAAAGCCGAATCTGCCGCTCGGGCAAGAGAGGCCGCAAGAAAAGCTAGAGAACTGGTAAGAAGAAAAAATGTACTAGACATATCTGCCCTACCAGGAAAGCTGGCAGACTGTTCAGAAAAAGACCCCTCCCTTTGTGAGCTGTATTTAGTAGAGGGCGACTCTGCTGGAGGATCTGCAAAACAAGGAAGGGACCGAAAATTTCAGGCAATTTTACCCTTACGAGGGAAAGTTATTAATGCTGAAAAAGCTAGAATTGACAAGCTTCTTGATAATAACGAAATACAAACAATTATAACAGCCATTGGTGCCGGATTTGGTGCCGATGAAGAAATTGGGGGAAAAGAAGGGACCTCTGTGGGTGGATTTGATATCAATAAATTGCGGTATCATAAAATTATAATAATGACAGATGCAGATGTGGATGGTAGCCATATACGAACACTGTTATTAACATTTCTTTATAGAAAAATGTCTGAATTATTAATTGGGGGATATGTCTATATTGCGCAACCACCCCTATATAAATTATCAAAAGGAAAAAAAATTCGATATGCATATACAGATGCAGAAAGAGACTTTATTATAGATGAAATTAAAACCGAAGGATCAAGGGTCGAGATTTCCAGATATAAAGGGTTGGGAGAAATGAATGCTGACCAGCTTTGGGACACAACAATGGACCCATCTTCAAGAACACTTTTAAAGGTAACGATTGATGATGCTGTTGAAGCAAACAGAATTTTTTCCAAATTAATGGGAGAAGAGGTAGAAGGACGAAGAGAGTTTATTGAAACCAATGCGAAATTTGTAGTTAATCTTGATGTTTAGGAAAATAGGCTAATTATGTCAGAAGAAATTATAAAAGGAACAGTTTTAGACAGAGACATTGTTAAAGAGATGTCTGAATCATATCTTAATTATTCGATGTCGGTCATTGTTAGTCGGGCGCTACCAGATGTGCGCGATGGATTAAAACCAGTACATCGTAGAGTGTTATATGGCACGTCAGACCTGGGCGCGTCTTGGAATCGAAGCTATAAGAAGTGTGCTAGAATAGTTGGCGAGGTATTAGGCAAATACCATCCCCATGGCGACACATCTGTTTATGACTCCCTGGTTAGAATGGCACAACCCTGGTCGTTGAGATATCCACTAATGGACGGACAGGGCAATTTTGGATCAATTGATGGTGATAGTGCAGCAGCAATGCGGTATACTGAAGCCAAAATGCACAGAATATCATCTGAAATTTTGCGAGACCTGGAAAAGAAAACAGTAGATTTTCAACCCAACTTTGATGACACCCTAGAGGAGCCTGTTGTTCTACCCGCAATAATTCCAAACCTGCTTATGAATGGTGCCGACGGAATTGCTGTTGGTATGGCAACAAAAATTCCGCCCCATCATTTAGGAGAACTTTTATCAGGATTAAATGCCCTTTTAGATAATCCAGAGATTACAATTGAAGAGCTTTTCACAGATCACATTAAGGGTCCAGATTTTCCAACAGGCGGGTTAATTTTTGGCATTGATGGAATAAAAAGTGCCTATACCACCGGTCGTGGCAAGGTAATAATGCGAGCAAAAACATTAATAGAAGAGCTCCCCAGCGGGAAAGAGGTAATAATTATTAATGAAATTCCCTTTCAGGTAAATAAGGCGAACCTAGTAGAGAAAATAGCCCACTTGGTAAGAGATAAAAAAGTAGAGGGCATATCTGATTTGCGGGATGAGTCTGACAAAGATGGAATAAGAGTTGTTATTGAATGCAAAAGAGACGCTATCGCATCCATTGTGTTAAATAATTTATTTAAATATTCTCAACTACAAGATAGTTTTGGCGTTATTATGTTAGCGCTCGTAGATGGAATTCCAAAGGTTATGAACCTTAAAACGATGCTGCAACACTTTCTCGATTTCAGGCGGGAAGTAATTATAAAAAGAACCCGCTTTGAATTAAGTGAAGCCGAAGATCGCGCCCATATATTAGAAGGTTTGAAAATTGCACAAGAAAATATTGATGAAATAATCAAATTGATAAAAGGTTCTTCCGACCCAGATGAAGCCAAGCAGGGGCTTATACAAAAATTTTCTCTATCAGAGCGACAGGCAAAAGCAATTTTGGATATGCGCCTACAAAGACTAACCTCGCTAGAAGTAAATAAAATAGTAAAAGAATATGGTGAATTAATAGAGACAATTAAAGGCTTAAAGGAAATTTTAGAAAGCCACGAACTACAAAGCAACATAATTAAAGAAGAATTTACAGAGGTTGGTGAAAGGTATAATGATAAACGCCGGTCAGAAATAATTCCAATATCTGGAGATTTATCTATTGAGGACATAATAGCAGATGAAGATATGGTGGTAACCATCACCCATAATGGCTATATCAAAAGGCTACCCTCTGCCACCTGGAAAACACAACGTCGTGGAGGAAGGGGAATGAAGGGAGCCCACACCAAGGACGACGATTTTATTGAACATCTATTTATTGCATCCACACACAATTACATGCTCTTTTTTACAGATAGAGGCAAATGTTATTGGATGAAGGTACATGAAATTCCGCCAGGAATGCGCACGTCTCAAGGGCGGGCAATTGTCAATCTTATTGGTTGTGAAGCTGGAGAAAAAGTAAAAGCATTTGTATCAGTTAAAGAGTTTAACGATACAGATTTTATAGTCATGGCAACCCGGAATGGAATTATTAAAAAAACGGCCCTATCTATGTACAGCCGACCAAGGAAAGGCGGTATATATGCTATTGAAATTAGAGACAATGATGAATTGATCCAAGCAAAAGTGTCTCATGGGTGCCAAGATATTATCTTAGCGACATTTAGTGGAAAATCCATACGATTTAATGAAAATGATGTAAGAGGAACTGGCAGAAAAACCATGGGGGTAAGGGGTATTCGTCTTGGCACAAAAGACGACTATGTAATAGGCATGTTGATTGTAAGGCGAGAGGGTTCTGTTATGGTGGTGACCAACAAGGGTTATGGTAAGCGAAGCGACTTATCAGAATATAGAACTCAAAATCGCGGTGGAAAGGGAGTTATTACCATCAAAACAACAGATAAGGTGGGTAATCTTATTGGAATAATGGAAGCTATTGATGAAGACGATATAATGCTAATCACTGACAGAGGAATTATGATTAGGCAACCAGTAGGCAATATTCGAACAATTGGCAGAAATACTCAGGGAGTTCGTTTAGCTAAACTAGATGATAAAACATATATTACCTCAGCAACACGGGTGTTAAAAGAGGAAGAAAACAACGAAGGGGAAGAAACGCCTGAACCCGAAGAATGACCCCCTTTCAAAGCTTAATAATACACTGGAAATCCTAAATTCCAGAATTAACAATGCTGCGATTAAATCTAATCGAACATCCAACGACATCACGCTTGTTGCGGTAACAAAATCCTTCCCACCCAGCATTTGGGAAACGGCCATAAATCACAATCTTACCACCCTGGCAGAAAACAGAATTCAAGAAACAAAACAAAAACTTAAAAAATTTAAGGATAGAGATAAAATAGTCCTCCATTTTATTGGGCGACTTCAAAGCAACAAGGCAAGAAAAGCTGGGCAGATGTTTGACGTAATTCAAACAATAGATTCAATTAAATTGGCAAAGCGGTTAAATATCATTTCAGCAGAAACAAATAAATTACAGAAAATATATTTACAGGTAAATATTGGTAATGATCCTCAAAAACAAGGATTTTCAATAAAAGAAATTATTGATTCAGCAAAAGAAGCTTCAGAACTAGATAGCTTAGAAATAGGTGGTATTATGACAATGCTCCCCCAGGGAATACCAAAAACCACATTGAGAGATTATTATAAAAAAACATGTGAAATTAAAAATGAAATTAACGAATCAGTTAATAGTAGTTGTAATAATCTTTCTATGGGAATGAGTAATGATTTTGAGATTGCTATAGAAGAAGGAGCCACACATATCCGCATTGGAACGGCCCTATTTGGAGCAAGGCCACAGTGAAGCTGCGCGTTATAACCAAACAACTATCCAATAAACTCCCATTAGAAAACAAATTACAGAAACGTTCCAATATTAGCCATAATAACTTTGAAAATATTTATAAGCTTCTTCACTCAAAAAAAATAACCGAACTACATGTTACAGATGCAACATATTCCAATAAAATTCCGAAAGGGGAAATAATTCAAGTTAAAGACCACATCAACAAAACAGGATCAAATATATTAATTGGAAGACAGACATTGTTGAATATAAATTTTATTGATATGACGGAGACCTATTCCTTTGAAAAAAATGCTATTATTACTGCCTGTTGTGGAGAAGCGTTAAATAAAAACCTTGACTATCCTAGCCATTTTCTCTGTCATATCACCACCCTCGCCAAGGCCCTCAAAATCCCCACAATTAAGGGCTTTTTGTATAACACCCCATAAATGAACCTGTATTGCAATGTAAAACGAGGCGAAAACATTGAAAGTAGACACGAAGTATATGCTCTTGCAATTGATGAAGATGGCAAAACAATATTTTCAACGGGAAATCCAGACTATTCTACCTGTATTAGATCATCGCTAAAACCATTTCAAGCATCGGCAGCCATACTAGAAGGCGCAACAGAATTAGCCGGATTTACTAATGAAGAAATTGCACTCATGTGTGCATCACATAACGGCGAAGAAATTCATGTAAAAACAGCAAGAGGGATGATAAATAAATTAGAATTAAACGTTTCACATTTGAAATGTGGCAGCCACCCCCCCTATGATGTTGGTGCAAGAAATAGGGCGCGGAAAACAGGGCCAACTCCTTTTCACAACAATTGCTCTGGCAAGCATTCTGGCATGTTATCTCTAGCCATCAAACTAGGAGCGAAAACCGACAACTATGTTTCATATAATCATCCAGTTCAACAAAAAATTTTTGAGCAACTTAAGAGATTAACGGGAAAAAATAATTTTCCCTATGGCGTAGATGGTTGTAGTGCACCAACCCCCTTTTTAACCCTAAAGGAAATTGCAAAACTTTTCCAAGCCCTAGGACTCAACAAATTTCCTGAGCTCACAACCGCATATAACGCTATGGCCAACCACCCATATTTAACGGCGGGAAAAAATAGATTTGACACAGATTTTAATAACGCTATAAATGGCAGGGGAATAACAAAGGTGGGTGGAGAAGCCATTCGTGGAATGGTTATTAAAACAGCAAAATATGGCGTTGTTGGAATAGCACAGAAAATATTGGATGGAAATCAGCGAGCCAACGAAACGGCAATTATGACCATTTTAGATCATCTCGACCTATTGAAAATAGCCGAAAATGAAAAGCTAGAAAAATATAAAACAAAAAAATTATTTAATCACAACAAAGTACATATTGGTGATATAAAGGGGATAATTATTTAAACAATTTATAACCATTATGACCCATCCAAACCATCCCGACATATAATGGTTTGAGAATAAGCAGGCCCCTTTCTTCCATTCAATTATTTCATCCAAAGATTAATTAACCCTAAATTTCCTGTCTATGAAATTCAATAAATATTTATTTTTAGTATTTTTAGGAGCGGTGCTTCTGTGGGGCTTTAAGTCTGATGCCGCCAAAGATCAATTTCAAAAAATGAAAACACTCACCCAAATTATTCGCCTAGTTAGTGAAAATTATGTGGAAGATGTGGATATGAACGATATTCTAGATGGCGCAATTATTGGTCTGTTAGATAAACTAGACCCCCATTCCAGCTATATTTCGTCTGATCAATTTGAACTAATTAATGAACAATTTGATGGAGCCTTTGAAGGTATTGGTATTGAATTTAATATTTTGGAGGGATATATTACCGTTATTTCTCCCATCCCAGGAACCCCCTCAGACAGGGCGGGGCTTCAGACTGGTGACAAAATAGTGCGCATTAATGATAAATCGGCATACAAAATCACCCAAAAAGATGTGATGGAAAAATTGCGCGGTCCAAAAGGAACGCCCGTTGACGTTACCATTTCCCGCCCCGGAATGGATGAAGATTTTGATGTAACCCTAGTAAGAGATAAAATTCCCATTGTGAGCGTGATGGCATCATTTATGGTTGATGATGAAACAGGATATATTAAAGTGGGTCGGTTTGCTAGGGCTACGGCAAAAGAAATTGATGAATCTCTTTCTAAGCTAGAAAATATGGGTATGAAGCAGCTTTTACTAGACCTTAGGAACAATGGAGGGGGAATGATGGATCAAGCTATCAGTATTGTGGATATGTTTGTTTCTTCACGAGATACTATTTTATTTACGAAAGGTAAAATTTCCGGATCAACAGAAGTATATCGTGCCCGAAAAAGCAGCCTAGATAAAGACTATCCAGTTGTGGTTCTTATAAATAGAGGATCTGCCAGCGCTAGTGAAATAGTGTCTGGTGCATTTCAAGATCTAGACAGGGGGTTAGTAGTAGGTGAAACCAGTTTTGGCAAGGGGTTGGTACAACGGCAATACCCTCTTAGAGATGGCTCAGCAGCACGTATTACTATTGCTCGATATTACACGCCATCAGGGAGGTTAATCCAGCGACCCTATGAAGATATTGGCGACTACTATACCGACTTGGGAAAAGATAGTAGAGAAGCTACAGATTCTACGCTGGCAGAGAAACCTATTTTTACTACCCAAAAAGGAAGACATGTTTATGGTGGCGGAGGAATAACACCAGATATTTTCTCTGAAATGAATTTAGACTTTAATGAAAGCACTCGAGAAATTTTATTTCACCCCGATCGACCAACCTTTCAGTTTGCTGGAGAATTAAAGAGCGAGATTGAGGGGAGATATAAAACATTTAAAGATTTCACAGCCTCTTATCAATTGAAAAACAAACAACGAGACAAATTTTTTCTATGGTTAAAAAATCAAGAAATAGATTTTGAAACAGAAGAATTAGAAGAAAATTGGGCATATATTGAAAACAGAATATTGGCCAATGTGGCCAGCAGTATCTGGGGAAAAGAATTTTTATACAAAAAATTGTTAGATACGGATAAACAAGCACAGAAGGCATTACTTCACTTTGACGAGGCTAAAGAATTGATTGGCACATTATATTCTCAAGATCCCGTATCAGAATAAATAAGAAAATTTTCTTTATCAAATGGAATAATACCCCTAATTTTATAGACTAATTTCTACATTAGAATTTCAATTAATTCGTAATTAAAAAGGATAAGAATAATGGTTCAACTGTTTATTGATGGTGGCGGGTTCATGTGGCCCATTTTATTTATTTTCATTATTGGTTTTGTGTTCGTAATTGAGCGCTTATACCATCTATTTAAAGGCTTATCAAGCAATGAAGACTTTGCCTATGAAGTTGCTGAAACAGTGAAACAGTCTGGAATTGATTCCGCAAAAACACAGTGCGAAGGCGCCGTAGGTCCTGTTGCCAATTTATGTTTATCTGCCCTAGATCGAGCAAGGATTGGTGCGGATGAGGCCGAACATGCTTTGGATCATTCTGGAAGTATTGAGATGGCATCCATGGAAAAAAACATGACCTGGATTTCACTCTGCATTGCAACAGCCCCCATGTTGGGATTTTTAGGAACGGTTTGGGGAATGATACAGGCTTTTAATGATATAAAGATGGCAAACGATATTTCTCCTGCGGTTGTAGCTGGCGGTATTTCAGTTGCCCTGCTAACAACCGCGTTTGGCTTGGTAGTGGCTGTGGTCCTGCAGATATTCCAAAATGCTGTGTTGTATATTATTGACAACCAGATTGTTACCCTTCAAAAAAGCACAACCGCCCTTCTTCACGCCATAAAGGATAGTGATAAAGCTTAAAACTTCCCCAAAAAGGGTATGATTAAAAAACAAAGAAGACCCATGCAGGAAATAAATTCGTCTTCCATGGCGGATATAGCATTTTTATTGCTGGTATTTTTTTTGGTGACCACCACTATTTCTATGGATAAGGGCATTAGCTTGGTCCTACCATCTGAAGGAAATGAGCTTGAAGTAAACCGAAAAAATATTGTAAATATTCTTATGAATGAAAGCGGAAAAGTTTTGTTGGATGATAAACCAACCAAGGTTAATGACATCAAGGGAATGGTGGAAAAGAAGCTTTCTGGTAATCCAAACCTCATTTTCTCTGTTCAGACACATCCCAGAACCAAATATCAAGACTACCTTAAAGTGCTTGACCAGTTAAAGGAAGCAAAAGCCACAAAAATATCAATAGCAAACCCGCCTGCATTTTAATATAATATGAAAATAGAAAGAAAAACGCATACCAGTAAAGAAATATCTACCTCATCCATGCCAGATATTATTTTTATGCTCCTGATATTTTTCATGGTGACAACTGTAATGCGAGAATATGAAGGGCTGGATATTATTATGCCCCGGGCAAAAATGATTGAAAAATTGGAAAGCAAACGACACACCTCCTATGTATGGGCAACAAAAGATGGTCTCGTTTCGGTGGACGATCGCATTATTAATATTAATAATCTATCTGGGCTAATGTACAACAAGATAGCCAAAGACCCTAAAATTACAGTTTCATTGAAGTCTGATGAAAAAACAACAATGAAACTTATTACTGATATTCATACCCAGCTTCGAACAGCAAACGCATTAAAACTTAGCTATTCAGCCCTTACGAAAGCGCCCTAACCGTGATTATTAGAACTGACCCATTATTAGTCCATTATCCTGTTAGAATTCGGGAAGTTACCATTGGGGTAATCCTATTTTTAACCTTTATGTTTTATTTTTTCCCCCGGTTTTTAGGAGAAGGGGAACGCAGCAATTTTACAGTTGTTGATGAAATAGAAACGTTTGATATTCCTCAAACCGAGCAGATAAAAATTCCCGAACCACCAGCGAGGCCTTCAGTACCAGTAGCTTCGGAAGATGAATTTTTTGATGAAGACATTACTATTGAAGATACAGACTTTGATGATTTTGAAGACTGGGATGCACCGCCACCCCCCCCATCAGAGGGCCCCAATGTAAAATTTATTCCCTATGATAAAGCTCCAAAACCAAAAATTCCAATTAGACCGATATATCCTGAAATTGCCCAGGAAGCAGGAATTGAGGGAACGGTGTATATCCAGTTTTTTATAAATGCCAAAGGCAATGTAACTGAAGCATGGGTTCAAAAAGGAATTCCCAATACGGGGTTAAATGAAGCCGCATTAGCTGCAGTAAAAAAATCTAAATGGAAACCAGCCCAACAGCGGGATAAAAAAGTGGGTGTTTGGCAAACTGTGCCAGTGAAGTTTGAGCTTACCTCACATTAAAAATCTAGAATAAAGACTATCCCCGTGACCCCCAACCCAACCCCAGCCGTAGAGAAAAAATATATTAATAATCAAGCTTAATTTTGAAGCTACCAAGGAAGGGATTAAAAAAGAGACCTCCATTAGCCATCTCATTTAATATTTATTCCTATTTTGTATCAATCCCAAACAGTTTATTATAAATCCACATAATCGGATCATAAAAGCGGTCCACCACCCTTTCCTTTAAGGGAATAATTCCATTATCCGTAATCTGAATATGTTCGGGGCAGACATCCGTACAGCAGCGGGTGATATTACACATACCCGATCCAAACTCATTTTTTATTTTAGGAATGCGGTCCCCCCTATCCAATGGGTGCATTTCCAGTGAAGCTAAGCGGACCATAAAGCGCGGACCGACAAACCTCTCCTTCTTATCCTGATCCCGGAGAACGTGGCAAACATCCTGACAGAGATAACATTCAATACATTTTCTAAATTCCTGAATTCGCTCGACATCCTGCTGATACATAACATGGTCCTCACCATTTTTTTTCACCCGTGGCTTGAAGGGCGGAATCATTTTATTCTGCTTATAATTCCAGGAAACATCTGTAACTAGATCTTTAATAATAGGAAATGTTTTTAAGGGTTGGATAGTAATACTATCATCTTCTGCAAACTCATTCATTCGAGTCATACAAGATAGTTTTGGCCGACCGTTTATTTCCATACTACAGGAACCGCACTTTCCCGCCTTACAATTCCACCGGACAGCCAAATCATTTGAATGTTCTGCCTGGATGCGGTGAATAGCATCTAGGACTACCATGCCCCGCTCTAACTTTATACTGTACGTTTTAAATTCACCCTTTTCTGCACTCCCACGCCATATATTAAACTTACGCTCCAATTCCGCCTCCCTCCAATTCCGCCAATGAAGCAAAACCTATATCTGCTAATTCTTTTGGCGGATCTTCCCGCCTAACCTTTTCAGCGGACATCCCGGAATCTGTCCTCTTAATTACAATATTATATTCCAATCCTTCCTCCTGTTCACCTACAAAATCAAGGCGGGTATGAGCCCCACGACTTTCTTGTCGGATAAGAGCCGCCCTAGTAACCGCTTCGGCAGTAACAATGAGATTTTTTAAATCCAAGGCTTCATTCCAGCCAGGATTATATTGAGCAGAAGCGGGGACAGAGATTTTTTTAATGTCTGCATTTAGTTCCTGCAACTTATTCAAGCCCGCCTCCAATTCTTCGCCAGTACGGACAATACTAACAAATGTCTGCATTATATTCTGCAATTTTTCATGTACCAGATAGGGGTTTTTGCCATTCTCCCTGTTCAGTATGTCCGTTGCACCCTTAATAATTTTACCCACCTCTTCATTACTACATTTTAATTGTCCAGAGAGGCTATTTATATAATCGGTTGCGCCGTCCCCGGCTAGCTTTCCGAACACCAAAAGGTCAGAAAGTGAGTTACCTCCCAAACGATTGGCCCCATGCATGCCGGCGGCACATTCACCGCAGGCAAATAATCCTGGGACATTCGTCTGTTGGCTATTGCTGTTTACCCGGATGCCACCCATAAAATAATGTAGAGTGGGACCCACCTCCATTGGCTGTTCGGTAATATCTATTTCTGCCAGCTCCTTAAACTGATGATACATTGATGGCAACTTCTTTTTTATAAATTCAGCTGGCCTTCGGGATGCGATATCCAAAAAAGCACCACCATTAGGAGAGCCCCTACCAGCTTCAACTTCTTTTTTAATGGCGCGGGCAACTACATCCCGGGTTAGGAGTTCGGGCGGGCGGCGGGCTTCACGGTCACCATCAAGCCAACGAGATGCTTCTTCTTCAGTATCAGCAGTTTCACTAGCAAATTTTTCCGGAATATAATTAAACATAAAGCGTTCACCCTCACTGTTTAACAAAACCCCACCATCTCCTCTTACACCCTCAGTGACCAGGATTCCCTTAACGGATGGCGGCCAAACCATGCCTGTAGGATGAAATTGTGTAAATTCCATATCCATCAATTCTGCCCCTGCACGATATGCCATTCCAAGACCATCACCAGTATACTCCCAAGAGTTGGAAGTTACCTTCCAAGCCTTTCCACCACCACCGGTAGCTAGTATAATTGCCTTGGCTTTAAATAATACAAAGCGGCCGGTTTCCCGCCAGTAAGCAAGCAACCCTGAAACTTTACCCCCATCTAATATAATATCCAATCCAGTACATTCCATATGGGTGGATATGCCGTGATGCACACAAAAATCCTGAAGTGTGCGAATAATTTCTAATCCGGTGCGGTCACCTACATGAGCCAGGCGGGGATAGCGATGTCCACCGAAGTTCCGCTGATTGATGAGTCCTTTGTCGGTGCGATCGAATACAGCGCCCCATTCTTCCAATTCACGCACTCGATCCGGCGCCTGTTTGGCATGGAGCTCTGCCATCCTCCATTGATTTAAAAACTTTCCACCCCGCATAGTGTCACGAAAATGGATTTTCCAATTATCCCGAGAATCAACATTGCCCAGAGATGCTGCAATACCACCCTCGGCCATGACGGTATGAGCTTTTCCAAGCAGTGATTTCGATATAATTCCTGTACTTAGCCCCTTACTAGCACATTCAATAGCTGCCCGTATTCCAGCACCGCCAGCACCAACAACCAATACATCATGTTCTATAGTCTGAATATCTGAATAATCCATTTTAATTTCCCCAGGTGCTGAAGTCTGTCCAAATTCCCCTGGACACTAATCGCACATAAATATCTGTCAGCGCTACCCATACCATGCTGATCCAAGCCCAGAACATATGTCTGCCATTCAGCCAAGAAACACTCTGCCAGATTTTAAAACGCACTTTTTCTTTACCCTTTGGACAGGTAAAGCAATCGTGCCTACCCCCACTGAGATGCCGGAATGCATGACAGCCGAAAGTATAGCCTGCTAGGAAAATTGGGTTTAAAAGCAGGATAATAGACCCCACTCCCACGCCAATTTTTCCATTCCGAAAAAAGGAGAGAAATGCGTCGTATGATAAAACTGCTACAAAACCAATGGCTATGTAGAGGGTGAAACGATGTAAATTTTGTACAACCAACAATGCTGTTTCACCTTTATAATTTTTTTGAGGCACACCGGTTACTGCGCAAGCTGGAGGCGAAAGAAAGTAGGAGCGGTAGTAAAATTTTCGGTAATAATAACAAGTGAGGCGAAAGGAAAGAGGCCCGGCTAAAATCAGGATGGCAGGGGTTACAGGAATGAGATTAGGCATCCATTCCGGCCAAGAGCCAAACCAGGCATGGAGTAGTGGAGCAGAACCAGCAGCGCTTTCTTCAATAAAAAGCAATGGTGAATAAAAGGGTGACAGGTATCCGCCAAAACCTTCATGCCCTGCGCTGAACCAGTAATAATCACCCTGGAACATGGCCCAGGTGGTATAAATGACAAAACTTAAAAATCCTAACCCTGTTAAAAATGGTTCAAGCCACCATGTATCAGAACGGTGGGTTTGAAAAAGGCCGACTTCATTGGCGCCCATTGCCTGTTCATTTTTCATATGTTTTTAGAGTTTGCTTGTTTAATTACCGTGTAATGAGAATTCCTAAACCAATACCACCGAGCCCCAACAATATACTACCCAGCATATAAATGGCAGTCATTTTAAAGTGACCTGCTTGTAGCATTTTAAATAATTCTAATCCAAATGTTGAAAATGTAGTGAAACCACCCAAGATACCAATGGCAACAAATTCCTTTAAGGGTAAAGTAGAATTTTTTTCTAATCCCAATCCAACAAAAATACCCAGGAGGGTACAGCCAATAAAATTAACAGAGAAGGTGCCCACAGGAAAACCGAATCGGTTAGACTGAGTTAGCCAAGTTGACGTGAGATATCTAAGAGAGGCGCCGATGAAACCGCCGGCTCCTACTAAGACGATTTCTTTCATTTAGTCGATATTAAAAAGGAACATCTTCATCAGAAAATGGTGTAGCAACCGAAGCATCGGCCATTTCAGGCTGAGGAGGTGGAAAATCATTATTGTTTATATCGGGAGGGGTTGCCATAACTTCCTGACCATACGTTTTTATTGCCAATTGATTTACCTGTTCCTTTATGTCCCGGTCAGCCCAAACGGTATCATGATATTCCTCATCACTTCCCTTTTGGCTAGGGAATCCTACGAACAGTCCATTTATACCTTCTACCAGCTTAAAACCCTTAAGTGTAAATCCATCTTCTGTCTGTAAATCAAAAAACGCACGGATTTTACCCCAACTGCCCTTATTCATTCTTTCAATTTTCAATGTTAATTTCCTCTATTAATGTAGGTCTAAATATACAGAGCTATTTGTATGTAGCACAAAGAAGGAATTGAGAAAAAATGTAATATGCGTGAATGTATTTTTTTAAGAGAATCGCAGATTTTAAGTATGTTGTTGTTAATAATATGATTTTACATTTTCCCATTTTTAAAACCGCTCAATATCTTGGTCATTTTAATTAAAGGCCTGTAAATTTTCCCCACAATTAAGCTATACGAGTCAAGGATTACATTTATGAAAACAGTCTATTTCTTTGGAGATGGAAAAGCAGATGGTTCTGCTTATGACAAAAATATACTTGGAGGTAAGGGCGCCAATCTAGCAGAAATGACCACATTGGGAATCCCCGTACCTCCAGGATTTACTATTAGCACCGATGTCTGTACATATTTTATGCAGAAAGGAGAATATCCAGCAGATTTAACAAATGAAGTAGAAAACAATCTTCATCAAATAGAAAGCATCATGGGACATACATTTGGTGATAGCAATAACCCACTATTGGTTTCTGTGCGCTCAGGAGCCCGCCAGTCCATGCCCGGCATGATGGAGACGGTGCTAAATATTGGCCTAACATCCCAAACGATTCCCGGGCTGATTCAGAAATCAGGGGATGAGCGTTTTGCTTATGATGCCTACCGCCGCCTAATTACAATGTATGCAGATGTGGTAATGGAGAAAGCTGCGGATATAGAGCTAGGGGAGGGGGAAGGAATCCGTGAAAAATTAGAAGCGCTTTTGGAAAATTTAAAACTTAAGAAAAAGGTAAAAAATGACGCTGATTTAGGTGCGGAGGATCTTAAATGTCTTTGTGAAAAATTCAAGGAAACCATTAAAACACATTTAGGACAAGAATTTCCAAATGATCCACACACCCAACTTTGGGGAGGCGTTACCGCAGTTTTTAAATCTTGGCATGGCAAACGAGCAGCCCATTATCGTAATATAGAAAATATCCCCAGCGAATGGGGCACTGCCGTGAATATACAGGCAATGGTATTTGGAAATATGGGTGAGGACTGCGCAACAGGGGTAGCGTTTACTCGTAATCCTGCTACGGGAGAAAATAAATTTTATGGGGAATGGCTGCAGAATGCACAGGGAGAAGATGTTGTGGCGGGATTGCGTACCCCCAACCCATTAAATGAATCCAGTCGAATTGGTGGTGGTGAAAGTTTGCCAACATTGGAAAATAATATGCCAACCATTTATGCTGAATTAGCTGCCATTCAACAGCGTCTGGAAATCCATTACCATGATATGCAGGATATTGAATTTACTATTCAAAATGGCCGACTATGGATGTTACAAACGCGCACAGGAAAACGAAATGGCGCTGCAGCAATTCGTATGGCAATGGAAATGTTAGAATCTGGAATGATAGATGAAGAAACAGCAATAATGCGAGTTAACACAGAGCAATTAGATGAAATAATGCATCCTACATTAGACACTGATATTGAAAACAGCTTTTCTATTATGGCCACAGGATTACCGGCGGGGCCAGGGGGGGCATCAGGACAGATTGTATTCACGGCAGATGATGCGGAAAACTGGCATAATAATGGAAAAAAAGTCATTTTAGTTCGGAAAGAAACATCTCCGGAAGATATTCATGGCATGTATGCTTCACAGGCAGTTCTCACAGCGCGTGGTGGCATGACTTCCCATGCAGCCCTGGTTGCCAGAGGATGGGGAAAGTGCTGTGTGGTGGGATGTTCCGAAATGCAAATTTCCACTATTGACAAAACACTTTCCAGCAACGGGACTCTTTTAAAAGAAGGAGACTGGATCACATTAAATGGCAGCACAGGAAATGTATATGCAGGAGAAATTCCATTAAAGGCTGCGGATTTACAGTCCAATATTTTTTTTAAAAAACTGATGAAGTTGGCAGATAAACATAGAGCTATGGGAGTTCGAACCAATGCAGACAGTCCAATAGAAGCGAAACAGGCACTTGAATTTGGAGCCCAAGGCATTGGACTATGTCGCACAGAGCATATGTTTTTTAACCCGGAACGCATCATGTCTATACGGGAAATGATTATAGCTGAAAATGAAGAGGATCGGAGAAAGGCTATCATGAAATTATTACCTCATCAGAAATCTGATTTCTATGAAATCCTTAAAACTATGGCACCCTACCCGGTAACCATTCGCCTATTGGACCCCCCGTTGCATGAATTTCTTCCGCAGGAAAACTCACAAATACAGGAATTAGCTCAATCTCTAAAGATGTCTCGAAATAAATTAGATGCACGGATTGAACACTTACATGAATTAAACCCAATGTTGGGGCATAGGGGCTGTCGACTAGGAATTTCTTACCCTGAAATTACAGAAATGCAAGCCAAGGCAATTTTTGAGGCTACAGCTGAATTAATAATGGAGGGCATTGTTCCACATCCTGAGGTCATGGTGCCTCTGGTAGGCTCAGTTTCAGAGTTTATACACCAAAGAAAAATTATTGATGCCATGGCGAATCAAGTACAAGAAAAAAACAAGGTAAAAATTGATTATTTAGTGGGAACCATGATTGAACTGCCGCGGGCTTGTGCCACGGCAGATAAAATTGCCAAGGAAGCAGAGTTTTTTTCTTTTGGTACCAACGACCTCACTCAAACGGCCTTTGGATTTTCTAGAGACGATATAGGCAGTTTTCTGCCGGACTATTTAGAACAAAACATATTGCCAGGGGATCCTTTTCAATCCATCGACAAAGAGGGTGTAGGTAGCCTGGTTACAATGGGGGTGGAAAAAGGCCGTTCAGTTAACGCAAAATTAAAAATTGGTATTTGCGGAGAGCATGGAGGAGATCCTCAGTCTATTCATTTCTTTCAAAAATCGGGGCTGGACTATGTGAGTTGTTCACCATTCAGGGTTCCCATTGCCAGGCTTGCAGCCGCACAGGCAGAGGCGGGTTAAGGACACATTCTAGCATCCTGCTCACCTAAATACCGCTCTACACAGTCTGGATAGGGCGGACAAATTTTGTTTTGGGAAATATTAAATATTTTTAATTCAGGCAACATTTCACAAATACTTTCAGGTATGGTTGTTAACTCATTAACCCCCAAATACAAATAATACAAGCGCATATTTTTCCATTTTTGAACCCCAATTTCAAGTGGCTGTCTCCCATCTAAACTTTTGTTTTGTGATATAAAATCATTAAGAATGGAGATGTCTTTTTCAAAATAACATTCACCATCAATATCAAAATAACCATAGGGACAAAAACTTTTTTCGCAATTGACAGTATTCTGAGCTCCAATATAATCAAAACATTGCAAATATGGAGGACAGAGCAAATTATTTGTCACTTGAAAGCTCTGTAAATTTGGATATATTAAGCAAAAATTTTCTGGGAGTGCTTCTAGATTATTATTATTCAAATTTAAATACTCAAGCCGGTATAGTTTATTAATACTTTCGGGCACATTAGTAATACCAATTCCATCCAAACTTAATTGTTGAAGGCGATTATTTTTCCAAACCTGATATCCGATTAATAGTGGATGATATCCGGTAATTACCTCATTGGTTCTTGTAAAATCAATGAGAACTTGTAAATCATCATAGTAATAACATCGACAATCAAAAATAACATGACCTTCGGGGCAGGCAAAAGTAGGAGCACAATCATCAATATTTTGAAACTCCACATTTTCAACCTGGCTTTCGGGGTAGGTAAAAACGGGGGTACAATCATCAATATTTTGAAAGCCCACATTTTCAATGCATGATGGGTAGGGTGGACAAATAAAATTATTTGTCATATCAAATGCAGATAATTTTGAATGAACATCACAAATACTTTCCGGCATTTCAGTCAATTGATTGCCAGCCAAAATCAGTCGATTCAATTTTCCGCCAATCCAATTTTGCATTCCACCAGTATCACCAATTTCAAGCGGAGACCACCCCTGCAATGACGGATTATTATCAATAATATCTTGCAGAATTTTTAGATGCTCCGTAAAATAACATTCTCCATCAATTTCTGAATAATTATCTGGACAAAGATATTCACAATCATCAATATTTTGAAAGCCCACATTTTCAATGCATGATGGGTAGGGAATACAAATAGCGTTATTGCTGAGGTCAAGCATTGAAAGGTTCGAGTACACATCACAAATATTTATGGGAATATTGGTTAAGTTCAATGAGGATAGATCAAGTGAAACAAGCCTCATATTTTTCCATTCTTGCTTGCCGATTTCAAGAGGATCCATCCCCTTTATGCTTTCATTATTATCTATAAAACCTTGTAAAATATTAATATAATTATGAAATTTTTCTAAATGTAATTCTGACGAGCTATTATGAAAAAAAATGAGTTCACTATTATCGGAAACCTCACTAGAAGAAATATTGGTGTTATTTAGCGTCGCATCGTCACAAGCCTGAGTATTCTGATATCCAATATATTCGAAACAATGAGGATAGGGAGGGCATATGAAATTATTTGATACATCAAAGTATTGTAGTGTTGGATACACATCACACAAATTTTCCGGGAGAATAGTAAGATTATTATTTATAAGATTTAAATGAGACAACATTCCATTATTCCAGTGCTGGAAGCCAATATCTTTACCGAGCTCTAAAGGAGCTGATCCCTGTAATGCAGCATTGGTATCGATTATAGATTGGAGAATTTGTAAATGATTATTATAATAACATTCCCCCTGAATTTCTGTATAATCTTCTGGACAATTAAATGATTCACAATCATTCGTTTCCTGTTTACCTATATAATCAAAACAATAGGGATATGGAGGACATATCTTATTATCAGAAAGATTAAGCTGAGAATAATAGGGATAAATACTACATACTCCTTCGGGGAGAGTAGAAATATTATTTTTTTCTAAATCGAGACGGATAAGGTCTTTTAAAAGTCCTATACT
Organism: Fidelibacterota bacterium; assembly: GCA_030748955.1. Classification (GTDB taxonomy): domain Bacteria; phylum Fidelibacterota; class Marinisomatia; order SCGC-AAA003-L08; family D37C17; genus D37C17. Next base: position 44,431 of record JASMKZ010000001.1, read on the forward strand.
ATCCGGAATGGCAGAAATATTTTGATTTCCAAGATAAAGGTATGTGAGGCGGCTATCTGTCCACTCCTGATGTCCTATATTGAGGATATCGGTGTTTTTCAGATTTTTATTAATATCAATGAAATCCTGTAAAACATCTATATGTTGCTTAAAATAACATCCTCCATCAATTTCAATAAAATTACTTGGGCAATCCGCACTGTACGCAAAATTATATAGAAACCATACGAGAAATAGATTTTTTAAAGCCATAGTAAGCATATAATTTACAATTAATGTATGAGATGATGGAAAATATAGAAGTGTTTTTTTCAAAAGCTACCATTTTCATAAATTCACCATTTGTAACAGTATATTACAGAAAACAGAAAATAGAAGGATTTATTAGAGGAGTATTGTTAACTTCTTTTCTAAATTATGGAGGAAATTGGTATGAAAACAGGAAAAGCGATTATTACGGCAATAATCTTATTGTATACTTCTCTTATTGTTGCAGAAGAATATACTCCTGAACAGAAGCAGGCGCTGGGTCAAAAAGCCCTTCATGAAATGATGCAGAAAATATTTTCTGAAGCCATGGCGGCAAAGCGCGCTTTTTTAGAGAGCAACCAAAGAGAGATTCCCTTATCGAATTTTGCCACCACTGCCCCGCGTTCTGAATTTATTGTAAATGCCGATATATCAGAGGAATTGGCCGCTGGAACACAATCATCAACGGTATATGTTTCTACTGATGGTCAACTTACATGGCAATCAGCTCCTGCTATCCCCTTGGGAACAGCAGGATATGAAACAACATGGGGCGGTATTATTACCACCAATGATGGTAGCTCAGCGCATTCTTACTTGTCGGGACTTGTAGATTCCGAAGCTCTAGGAGAGGGCTTTGGAACGATAATTGTTTCTGGCACTCCTCATAACATTGACGGCAACTGGCCTCCAGGAAGCAACTTGTATGCCCACATGGTAGATGAACCCTCTGGAGATGCTTCTTCAAATTATGATATTACTGCAGTTCAAGGCACTTACAAGGGTAATGATGCGGTAGATGGGGAGGGTAACGAATATATAGATGTGGAAAGATTTTATATGAACCTTTCACTTAATGGCGGCTGCTGCGATGAAGGCGGACTTTTTGGCCCTTGGTATTTATATGGTGTGGGGATTGTCAACCCCGAAGCCGAGGAAGCTGTGGCCTATGCTATAGGGTATGGTGATGGCGGTTTTGGCCAGCTAACCCCCGGTCTTTTAAAATTAACCGGCGATCTATCTACAGGCGACATTGGCAGTTTTGATTATATAACTACCAACATTTCCTATAGTACCAGCGGAAATGATATGCAGGCTACAGCGCTCATGAGCTATATAATAAATGACAGCCAGTGGGGCACCTGGCCCAATTCTTATAATGGTTTTATTGTTCTGGGCGTAACTGTAGAAGCTTCTCTTGATGGCTTAGATGTAGCGGCCGAAGTTTTAGACCAAACTAACCCCGGTCTTATGATTTGTACGACTACTTCTCAAGAAGGCAACATTCCACTTTCTCTTAGTAACCCTGAATTTGATAGTGAAACCAATACGCTATCGGTTTCTTATTCTGATGGTGATGGCAACCTGCCATGGTTTAAATCTGCCCAGATTTGTGATTCTGGTACAGATAACTGTTTTTTCCAAATGGACATGATTCCTGATGGCCATACCTATGAAGATGGCGTCCGATTTTCTGCGTCATTTGACAGTGGAGATGTTTCCAATGGAGATTATGACGCTCATTTCTGGTTTGCCGATGATGATATTGAAAACTATCCAAGCGCACAAATAAACTTGCCTATTACTGTTGGAAGCGGCGGTGGCGGCTGTGCCTTAGAAGGTGATTTAAATGCTGACGGTATACCAAATGTGCTTGATATTGTGTTACTGGTAAACTTGGTTCTCGGCGGTAATGAGCCTGGTGACTGTTCTGATGTAAACGGGGACGGCATATTAAATGTGCTGGATATTGTACTGCTTGTGAATATTGTTCTAGGCTGATACTTATTTAAGATATAATATTATTTTATATAAGCCCCTGTTAAATGCAGGGGCTTCTTATTTTATATAATATTTTCTTAAACAATAAGAACCCCATATATTATACTCTCAATATATAAAGGACTCATATGAATTACACTTCTACTAAAAGCAATCAAGCCTTAATGGCCCAAGCCCTTAAATCTCTAACGGGGAAATGGGGTATAGCAATCGGCGCATGGCTCGTATTTTTTATTTTGACTGATTTTCAAGTGGGCTGGGAATGGCAGGGGGATGATGGTGGAGACTATAAAATTGGTTTGAAAATAATTGGCTTATTAATTGGCGGTCCATTAGCTCTTGGGTATACAACGTTAATATTACTTATTTCAAGAAATCAAAAGCCAGATTTTGCAATTTTGTTCAGCGGATTTAAACGCTTTGGTATTTCTTTGGCGGCATATTTATTAATGGCTATATTCATCATACTTTGGTTTCTTTTATTAATTATTCCTGGAATCATTGCATGCCTGCGATATTCGCAGACTTGGTATATTTTATCAGAAGATGAAAATATTGGACCATTAGAGGCTATTACAAAAAGTAAAGAAATGATGGTTGGCAATAAATGGAAATTATTTTGTCTCTATTTCCGATTCACCGGATGGTTTATTTTATGTATTGTTACTCTTGGATTCGCGGGATTATATGTGGGGCCCTATTTAAGTCAGAGTTGTGCCAATTTTTATAATGACTTAATAAATGATAATCTTATAGAAAAAACAGATCCCGATGAAAAAAACCAGGAAACGAATGAAGATAAACTAACAGAATCTCATGAACCTGAAGAAGAAGAGACAGGAGCTTAATTTACTATTTTATGAAAAGCCTCTAATGTTTTTTCTATATCATCTCCGGTAATACCATAATGCGTTACCAATCTAAAGCGGTCAGGACTGCTTTCAATAAAGCGAATATTATCTAGGGCGATTTGAAAGGGATAGACTGTAATATTTTTAGTTTGGCGGGCTAGCTGTTCACATCGTTTGGCGCCTTTTTCTATATCAAAGTAAAGTATATTACTTTTAATACTTTCCCTATCAATTGATAAACCTTCAATTTCACCAATCCCTTCGGCAAGGCGCCTAGTATTTTTATGATCTTCCTTTATCTGATCTAACATATTATCTAATGAATACATACCGGCAGATGCTATGATTCCCGCCTGTCGCATACCTCCACCTAGCGCCTTTCGAGTTCGTCTGGCATGATAGATAAATTTTTCACTACCACAAATTACAGATCCAATTGGGGCTGCAAGTCCTTTTGATAAACAAAAAGTTACAGAATCAGCATCTTTGACAAGCTCACGGACACCAACACTAAGGGCAACGGCAGCATTAAATATTCTAGCCCCATCAATATGCAGTTTCATATCATTATCACGGGCAATTTGAGCCACATCCTTAATATAGTCTGTCGAAATGGGCGATCCATTACAGAGATTGTGGGTATTTTCCAGCGTGATGGCAGATGTTTTTGGAAAGTGATCATTATCCATGCGGATAGCAGATTTTATTTCATCAATATCAATAGTACCATCTATTTGATTTGTTAGCTGTCTTGAATGGATCCCGCCAAATGCAGAGATGCCGCCAGCTTCATAAACAAAGGTATGGGCCTTATGGCCCAATATAATTTCACTGCCCCTTGGGCAATGAACTAAGATAGATGCCAAATTTCCCATAGTTCCGCTGGGAACCAACAATCCCCCCTCTTTTCCCATAATTAAAGCAGCTTTTTGTTCTAGTTTATTGACACAGGGATCTTCCGCAAATACATCGTCACCCAGCTTGGCGCTTGCTATAGCTTTACGCATTTCATCTGATGGAAGAGTAACCGTATCACTTCTAAGATCAATTATATTATTCAATTTATATTTTCCTATAATTCATACAAGTTTCAATTTAATCCACATTTATGCCAAAGCATAATCCTAAATTTAAACATGGGTTATAAAATAAATTTAGTAAATGGTAATATTATTACGCTGGACGAATCATGCCCAAGGGCGGATACTATTTCTTTGGAAAATGGCAAGATTGCCGGTATAAATGCTATAGATCATAACCATAAAAGCATAGATCTTCAAGGTGCCACAGTTATTCCCGGATTTACCGACTCTCACTTTCATCTCACCAATTTAGGGAAACAGCTGGACACGCTTCAACTGAAAGACTGCAGATCACCCAATGAAGTTGCTGAAAAAGTATTAAAGAAAAGTGCAAAGATGAGCCATAATGATTGGATAATAGGATTTGGCTGGGATCATAACAAATGGCACAAGCCCAAATTTCCCAAAGCAGATATTCTAAACTCACTGCCAATTTCCCAGCCAATAATGTTAAATAGAATTGATGGTCATTCAGCCTGGGTGAATCAAAAAGCTATGGAACTCTCGGGGCTGGATGTAACACCCACTCCCCCAGATGGAGGAGATATAATTAATGACTGCATTCTCATTGATAATGCAATGAATCCGGTTCAATTTGTCATGCCCAAACCAGATGAAACCATAGTTGAAAAGTGGATAAAATTAGCCTTAGAGATTATTATTACTAGAGGAATTACTAATATCCATGATGCTTGGCAAGACCCAATAACCGTGAAAGTATTACAGCAATTATCAGAAACAGGAAAACTTCCCATACGCATTTATGGTATGTTGGGCAGCAGCCACCCCAAACTCTTGAAGCATTTTTTTAAAGAGGGCATTTCCCGTTCAGAAAAATATACCATTCGATCTGTAAAAGCATTTATTGATGGCGCTCTGGGGAGTCGTGGGGCAGCTTTATTGGAACCCTATTGTGATGACATCAATAATTGTGGTCTAATTTTAATTTCAGATAAAGACTTTAAAAAACTGGCACAAAAATGTCAGGATGCGGGTTTTCAACTTTGCACTCATGCCATTGGTGATCGTGGGAATAAAATGGTTTTAGATATTTATTCAGAGTTTACCAAAACATTAAAAAACCATCGCTGGCGGATTGAACATGCCCAAATGATATGTGATGAAGACATCCCACAATTTGCAAGAGCTGGTATTGTACCATCTATGCAGCCAAGTCATTGTACAAGCGATATGCCATGGCTACATGATAGGCTGGGCTCAAATCGATTACATCGAATATCACGTTGGCAGTCATTCATTGATGCTGGATGTAAAATACCCGGGGGATCTGATTGTCCTATTGAAGAGGGCAATCCAATATTCGAATATTACGCTGCCGTTACTCGGAAAAATCATAATGGTACGCCAAATGATGGTTGGCAGAAACAGGAGGCTGTGAGCAGAATAGATGCCCTAAAAATGTTTACTACTTGGGCTGCCTATGGCGAATTTGCAGAACATAAACGAGGGAAAATACGGCCAGGGTTTGATGCAGATTTAACGTTTCTAAATCAGGATATAACGGAATGTCCGGAAAAAGAAATTTTAAAAACAGAAGTGCTGGGAACTATGGTTGCAGGGGAATTTATATTTAATAAATTAAATTAAAGTTCATTAGTAAGACAGTGGACAGAACCTCCACTCAAATGAAACTGAGTAAGAGACACAACAGAATGGGTAATATTATGTTCTGTTAAGGCAGTCCTTACGGTTTCAGAGTTAAATTCTGCCGCTCCAATTAATTGACCTGGCAATGGCAGACAGTTCACGGCAAAACTCCCCAATTTACCTGTAGTGCCAATGGCTTCTTCTGGTGGAATCTCCAATATGGGAATATTTCGATGATGCATCATTTTTATTAACTGATCCACAGAGTCCTTTTCTAATAAGGCAGTACATACAATCAGTAAACAAAGCTCATTATCTAAATTAAATACGGGCGTACAAAGGGTGTCCAAATGAAAGGAGTCAGATCGTAAAATCAGCAGCTCTTCCACACCTAACAGTTCAGCAGTCTTTTCGTTCCCCTTACGGCTATTTCGAGATTCTCCTGCAAATAATATATTTTCATTAGAACAATAATAGAACTCTCCTCCTTCTATAAAATGATTATCATCATGGGGAAGTGTATGAACTTTAACATCTTGACCCATTAACCATTCTTCAATTATTTTTTCTTCAGCCTGACGCTCTTTTTCCCTAAATCGGGCAACGACAACATCACCTTTTTGATTGCTCACATATAAATCTCGTACAAACACAAAATCATGTTTCCATTTTTTTGAATTCATACCATCCAACCTTAAAGGAAAGGGAATAACATCTAAGGCAAAAGATGTTTCGGTAAGCATTTGAGAAAGAGCCATCCACTCCCTTTCAAGCAATCCCTGATTTGGTTGGATGCCTAGAACCATGGCAGGGTTATCCTCATATTGAGGTGTACCATTACCCCACCAAGGGTTATTGGGTAATGATGATATAATAATTTTCAAAATGCTATTCTAATGTAAAATATAGGGGTTATAATTTTCAATTCTTAGGGGTGTATTAAAAAGGGCAAATTAATAACTCATTAAAACTCCAGCTCCACCATGTACCCTGTGTGCTTGCGCATATTTACTACTGTTCCATCATCAAAAATCAAGTACTGGCCCTTAACCCCCCATAGTCGGCCAGCAATTTCCCCTAATTTATCGAAGCTAAGAGATTTCACTTTTTCTGGATATTCATTTACCGGGTAATTAATTTCAGTAATGTTATCTTCTTCACTTATATAATTCTGCAGATCCGAAGGGAGATGGGCTATAATCTCCTTTTTTGCTATGGTTAAATCTACCCCTTCTATGAGCTGGTTTTTCAACATCCGCTGCCAATTGGTTCGATCAGATATATGTTTTTTCAAGGCAACCTCTATGAGCCCTGCAGTATAACGGTTGGGAGTTTTCGCCAATTTAATTGCTTGCCAGGCGCCTTGATCAATCCAGCGAGCTGGTATTTGACCTGAGCGTGTTACTCCCACTTTTATACCACTGGAAATTGCCAAATATACAATGTGATCCTGTAGACAGTGATTCTCTGCCCATTCCATATCTCGGGCAATGCCATCTTGTGCCCGACAGAGTTCGGGCCTGAAAATACATTCAGATGTTTCCGGAGCATTGAGAAAACAGGGGTAACAAAATCCCTGGGCAAAAGATTTATTTGTTTTCCGTCCGCAGGCAACACAGTAAATTTCCTTCAGCCATTTGAAAGCAATGTACTTGCCAATAAGAGGGTTCATATATACCAGCTCATCACCAATTGGCAATTCGTATTCTATGGGATTTACCAGTTTGGTTTCCATTTTTAAAAGAGTACCATTGTATCGCATAGTTAAAATTACAGGATATTTTATTAAAATAATTAAAAATTCCATTTGCTTTATACGTTATCGGTGGACGTAAGTTTTGTATATATGGCATCAGATTTACATAATTTAATTATTGTAGAATCCCCTTCAAAAGCGAAAACGCTGAAACGCTTCTTAGGTAATGAATACCAAATTGAAGCATCGGTGGGGCATATACGCGATCTGCCCAAAAGCGATCTTGGAGTAGATGTAGATAATGGATTTAAACCTACTTATGTTGCATCCAAAGATAAATCAAAAGTTATTACTCAGCTAAAAAAATTGCTGAAGAATGCTTCAACTTTATATTTAGCTACTGATCCGGATCGTGAGGGTGAAGCCATTGCCTGGCACCTAATGGAACTTCTGGATCCAAAAATTCCTGTTAAACGATTGGCTTTTCATGAGATTACAAAAACAGCCATTCAAGAATCTTTTGACCATATACGCGACATTGACCAATCCCTAGTAAGTGCACAAGAAGCCCGTCGAATCCTAGATAGGCTATGGGGATATTTGGTTTCAAAAAAATTATGGTTTAATGTAAAGGGCGGTTTATCTGCTGGCCGGGTTCAAAGCCCAGCTGTAAAAATTGTAGTTGACAGAGAAAAAGAACGTGCCAGATTTATTGAAAGTGAGTATTGGAGTATTATTGCCCAGCTTTCATCAAACGAAGAATTTTTTGAGGCACGCCTAAAAGTATTAGATGGACAAAAAATTGCTATTGGTAAAGATTTTGACAAAGAAACGGGTAAACTTTCAAAGTCTAATTTATTAGCGCTAGATAAGACTAAAGCTGAAAGTTTAACTGAATCATTTCTAAATTCAGATTGGAAGGTGTCTAAAGTTGAGCAGAAACCCGCCAAGCAAAATCCTTACCCACCATTTATTACATCCACTTTGCAGCAAGAAGGGGTTCGGAAATTAAGGATGTCCTCTCAACAGGTAATGCGTAGCGCACAAAAGCTCTATGAGGAAGGTTACATAACCTATATGCGTACGGACTCTGTGAGCTTATCCAGCGAAGCAATTAATGGATCTCGAAATGCAATTGAATCTTTATTTGGAGCAGAATATCTGCCAGAAACCCCACCCATATATAAAAGTAAAGTAAAAAATGCCCAGGAAGCACACGAAGCAATTCGGCCAGCTGGATCTACTTTTAAAAACCCTAAAGACATACGGGGAAAGCTGGATAATCAAGAATGGAAACTCTATGACATGATTTGGAAGAGAACCCTTGCCAGCCAAATGAAATCTGCAAAATTACTTAAAACAACGGTGGAAATTTCTGATGGGAAAGCTATGTTTGATGCTCATGGTAAAGTGATAGAATTCCCAGGATTTTTAAAAGTATATGTTGAAGATATTGACGATCCTAAAAAGGAAAGAGATGACAAAGAATCCATACTTCCTCCCATGCAGGAAGGCGAATCAGTAACTGGTAAAGAATTTACTCCAAACCAACATTTTACCAAACCATCACCACGATTTACAGAGGCAACGCTGGTAAAAGAGCTTGAGGCCTTGGGGATTGGCAGACCCTCAACGTATGCTGCAATTATGGGCAACATCCAAAATCGCGGATATGCTAGAAAGGTTAACGGTGCACTCATTCCAACATTTACAGCCTATGCGGTGGTACAGTTTTTAGAAGCTAATTTCACCGATATGGTAAATCTTCAATATACTGCTAATTTAGAAAACACACTAGACGCCATTTCACGAAACGAAATGAAATCTGAAGAATTTCTCACCCATTTTTATAAGGGAGAAAATGGGACTGCAGGACTCGAAGCATTATTAGAAAACGAAGTGGATAAAGAAAAATCCCGAACTATCATGGAGTTAAAAGATGATTCAGATAAAACCATTACGGTAAAAATTGGGCGTTATGGGGTGTACATCCAGGATGGAGAAACAAATACCACCCTGCCGGATGATTCTATACCCAGCGAATTAAATTTTGAACACGCGTTGCAAAGTCTGGAGAAAAAAGCTGAAGGTCCCACAGAATTGTGCAACCATCCAGATTCTGGTGAACCCGTTTTATTGAAAGATGGCAGATTTGGACCATATGTTCAATGCGGTGATAAAATGAAATCGTTATTACCGGGAATGACCTTAGAAGAAGTAACTTCAAAGATTGCTCTTGACTTAATTGCACTGCCCAAAGATTTAGGTAAACACCCGGAGAGCGGCGATATGGTTAAATCTGATATTGGTAGGTACGGGCCCTATATTCGTTGTGGAAAAAATACTCGAAGTGTTATTGCGCCTGATAGCATTCTTCAATTAACCCTTGAAAGAGCAGTAGAAATTTTAGCAATGGAGAAAGCAAAATCGGGTTCTCGGGTTATTAAAGAATTGGGGATTGATCCAAAAACACAGATGGCAATTGAAATAAAGGATGGCAGATATGGCTCCTATGTCACGAATGGAAAAATTAATGCAACCCTCCCCAAGGCAACACCATCAGATGAAATTACACTAGATATTGCCCTGCAGCTTATAGCAGAAAAAAAAGCTAAAGGTCCATCCAAGCGTCGGTTTAAAAAAAGAAAATAAAATTTTTATTGCGGACAAGGCATTGGCGTCCACATCCATAACACTCTAAGTTTTCCACTAATTATTAAGTATATAAAAAGGATTTAAATGGCTGAAAATAATTCCAGTTCTTTGATGGAAAAAGTAATTTCTCTTTCAAAACAGAGAGGCTTTGTGTTCCAGAGCAGTGAAATTTATGGCGGATTGAAATCTGCCTATGATTACGGCCCCCTTGGAGTGGAGTTGAAGCGTAATATTATGAACGAATGGTGGCGCTCAATGGTGCATGAACGGGAGGATGTCGTTGGAATTGATGCCTCCATTATCATGCACTCAAAAGTTTGGCATGCGTCTGGGCATTTGGCAGGATTTTCTGACCCCCTGGTGGATTGCCTAATCAGCAAGGAACGATTTAGGGCGGATAAAGCGCCACGACCCCAGCCCAAAGATGAACTTCCTATTGAATGTGCCGATAAAGGACAGGCAAAAATATATTTGGAGGCTATTCAAAAACGGTTCAATATTGAATTAAAGCGCAATGGAAAAACACTGTATGGCATGAAAGTTATTGATGAAAATACAATGGGCTTTTTCCCTGACGATAGTGGCAAGCCCGCAGAAACATTTCCATATAAGGGTTATGTAAGCCCCACTTTTGGAAGCCCTTTTCTCAGTGATGAGCGTCAGTTTAATTTGATGTTCCGCAGCCAGATTGGCCCTATTGATGTGATGGGTGACATCACCGCTTATGTAGAACAAAATAAAGAATTAGATGGGAAAGAGTTGCGGACAGGCATTGAAGAAATAGTAAAAAAATCCGCAGTGTATCTCCGGCCTGAAACAGCCCAAGCCATGTTTGTGCAATTTCTTAATTGTCAGCAGTCCATGAGCATGAAAGTTCCCTTTGGTATTGCCCAGATGGGAAAGAGTTTTCGGAATGAGGTTACTGTTGAGCATTTCATTTTCCGCTCCTGCGAGTTTGAGCAGATGGAAATGGAATTTTTTGTAGAACCTGGCTCTCAAAAAGAATGGCTGGATTATTGGCGTGACAGACGCATGGAATGGTGGCAGAAACTGGCAAATGACCCTAGTAAATTTCGATATAGAGCCCATGAAAAAGATGAGCTTGCACACTATGCTGATGCCTGTTATGATATTGAATATGAATATCCCTGGGGATTTGATGAATTAGAGGGTGTTGCCAGTCGAACGGACTATGATTTAAAAAAACATGCCGAACATTCAGGCGCTAAACTCAGTTATTTTGATCAACAAAAACAAGACCCCGAAACAGGTAAAAATGGTTGGAGATATACGCCTTATGTAATTGAGCCCGCAGCAGGGGTAACCCGAGGACTTTTGGTATATCTTTTAGATGCCTACCATGAAGAAACCGTACCCAACGCCGATGGTGCAGATAGCTCTCGGGTAGTAATGAAACTTCACCCCAGATTGTCGCCTATTAAAGTAGCAGTGCTTCCCCTTGTAAAAAAAGAGGGTCTGCCAGACATTGCCAGAGAAATGGTGAGCGGATTTTTCAAAGCCGGCATCAATGCCCGTTATGATGAGCAGCATTCCATTGGCAAACGTTACCGGCGGCATGATGAAGCCGGCACTCCCTACTGTCTCACCATTGATGGGCAGACTAAAGAAGATGGAACCGTTACCATTCGTGATAGAGATACAATGAAGCAAGAGAGAATTTCTAAAGACGAAGCTTTACAGATTATACAGAAACGGCTTATTGAATCGTAAATAAACTTCCAAAAGATGTCGCCCAAGTTTAGTATTCATCCTAATATTGCACAGGCTGAAACCCTTTCTTCTGAATTTTATGAAAATCCTGAAATATTTATAGATTGTAAAGAAAAGATTTTTGCAGCTTCCTGGCAATTTATCACCCACTTATCGACCTTTAACGATCATACTATTTTCCCCTTTTCATTTTTGAAAGGATATATAGATGAGCCCCTGCTCCTCATTAAAAATGAGGATGTTATTAATTGTTATTCAAATGTATGCACCCATCGCGCCCATTTAGTGGCAAGTCGGCCATGTAGTATTAATACATTGCGTTGTCTCTATCATGGTCGCAATTATAATCTGGATGGCACCTTTAAATCTATGCCGGGATTTGAGGGTCTACAGGATTTCCCAACTAAAAAGGATAATCTGAAGTCTATACCCATTTTTACTTGGAATAATTTTGTTTTTGCATCACTGAATGCCAGTATTGATATGACCTCGGTTCTAAATGATATTGAACAGCGACTTCCTAGCTTCCCCTTTGATGATCTTACTCATGATGAAGATAGTTCAAAGAGCTGGGAAATTAATGCCCACTGGGCACTTTATTGTGAAAACTATTTAGAAGGATTTCATGTACCCTTTGTACACAAAGGATTGGCAAAAGATATTGATGTGAACACTTACGAAACCAAATTATTAGAAAATGGGGTTTTGCAAATTGCAGAGTGTGAAGAGCCGCTTGAAATATTGAAAGATCCTCGATCGCCCTCACGAAATATTTATGGATTATACTATTGGATATTTCCCAATATTATGTTGAATTTTTATTCTTGGGGTTTATCGGCGAACATTGTAGAGCCTATTTCAACACAGAAAACCAGAGTCCGGTTTTTGTCATTTGTAATAAACGAAATGGCACAGCCCCAAGAAGGTGATGCAACATTAGAAAGGGTTGAACTGGAAGATCAGTCAGTAGTTAAGAGCGTACAAAAAGGAATTAAATCAAGGTATTATAAAAGAGGAAGATATTCACCCCTACATGAAAAAGGGGTGCATCATTTTCACGGACTGCTGGCAGACGCCCTTAATTCTTCAGTATGTTCATAATATTCTACATTTTCAAATTGTTCTAAAAAGGTAGCACAAGAATCCTTATTCCCAACAACAACCATCATAAAATTGTTGGGGTCAAACATCTTAACTGCCACATCATTTATCTCTTCCAGCGTTACACTTTGTATATAGTTCCATTTATTAGATATTTCATCTAAACTATAACCGTTCAAATTATAATTATCCTGAATAAATGTTGACAGCTGTCTAGGATTGTGTAGCCTATTATTATAGTAATTTATTTTTGCTTTTTTAGCATATTCGAGCTCAGATTCGGTAATTGAATTATTAGATAATATCTTAAATTCACTCTTTAATTCATTATACAATCGAGAAAGCCCTTCATACTGAATGATACCTCTTATTTGAATAGATGGAATTGTTGGATGTTTTCTTAGGCTTGAATGGAGTTCACCATAGTATTCAAATTTTGAATGAATATTTTTTAGCCTACTACTAAATCCATGAGCACCAAAGACATCGTGAGCGAGAATGCCTGCATATAAGCGCTTATCACTTGTGCTTGGAGCCCATTTTACAATATCAATTTGAGCATCTTTATTGTTTTCAACATGTATAAAACGAAGCTTAATTCCAGTTTTATCATTTAAGTTAATAGAATAGTTTCTTTTTTCTGGAATTTTATTAGAAGGCTGCCAATCTCCAAAATATTTATCCACCATTTTTTTTACATATATTGCATTAACATCTCCACTAACCATAATTGTAATATTTTCAGGTGTAATAAAATTATGGTGCCATTTTAATAATTTTTTCTTACTGGCAATAGGTTTTGGGTGAATATGATGATATATATTAGCATATTGATGTACATTATGTTTATAGAGTAACTGTTTAGATCTAATAAGTGAAGTTTTGGGAGAGGTTGCAAAAACAATAGATGATAAAAATTTCTTTAACCATATTGGATATGTAGGATGAATCAAAATTTCAGAAATAAGTTCAAGTCCTTCATTTAAATCTTCTTTTAAAAAATAATCCTGAATAGTGCCATGAACAAAATTCAGGTGGAAACGCTTAAAGCGACCATCATCACTACCGAGAGAAAACAATTTATCTCGTATATGATTATTTGATGGATACTTAGAAGTTCCTTGATTCATTGCATCAAAAGCATCTGTTGATATTCCTATCTGGTTCTCATAATCATCCAATTTACTTGCATTAATATAAACATTGACGTAGGCAATAGGATTATCATAGTTGGGAGCAATAAGTACCCGCAAACCATTTTCAAGCCGATATTCTTCTATATAAGGGAGATTATTTTCAGCATAGAGCGAAGTAATTAAGTAACATAGAACAATGGCATGGATAAAATATGAAATTCCCAGTTTATTTTTTAATGTAATCATTCTATTTTTCAGGATCCCAAAGCCTTAATACAAATTGATTTGCAACAAATGAAACTATTGGTGTGTACCAGTGTTTTTTATCATCATTCAGAGATATAACAATGGTTTTTCTATTGTCCTTATTAAAATATTTTTTTACGACACGCTTAATATCGTCATTTGTAAGCTCATTTAATATTTCCAACTCTCTGTTATAATATTTGTAATCTCCCCATATAAGTTCTGCGTAAATAAGCCGTCTCGCAATCACCCTATAGGCATAATATTCTTCATATTCCTCTAGTAGTTCCAATCTTTTATATTGTTCAAGTAGCATGTCCCCTATTCCATTATCACCAATATATTTAAAGGTAGACAATACCTGTTTATTTATTTTATTTGCTGATCCTGTTCTAAACACATTGAAACAATGAAGTATGAATCCGGAATATCCAAGCATGGGCATATATTGAACTTCAGCACCTATAAATAACCTTCTATTTTTACTAAATCTTTTAAAAAGATCATCCCTTTTTTCAATCGATAATTCAATAATATTAGTAATATGTTTTAGAATAACTGCATCATCTTCCCGCGTAGATGGCATATAGAAAAATGAACTAACTGCCCCACCAGGAAATGTAAACCAATTACTACTTGCAGAATGTCTAGATATAGAAGCAGTCAGCTCAATTCCCTCGATGGATAAAGATGGATCTGCGGGTATATTATCAGATGGGGGAATGTGTCCAAAATAGCTATATATCATTTTTGTTGTTTCTATTGGCTCAACATCTCCCACAATCACAAGAACAGCATTATTGGGTGAATAATATGATTCATACCATGATATACAAGATTTAGTTGTTAAGCTATTGATCTGGCCAGGATCAGGCCATATTGATTGATAGGGGTGACCTTTTGGCATAAATTCATCAAAAGCATTGTTAAATGCTAAACCTGTTTCATTTTTTTTCCATTCACTCCAATCAACATAATATCTTTCCTTCATTTTTTCTAGAACACCATCATTTATTATAGTGTTTGTCATTCGATCTGATTCTACATCTAATATAAAATCAAGTCCATCAATGTGAATCTCTGTATAAAAAAGAGAAATATCATACGTGGTACGGTCACCATAATTCGCACCCAATTCATCACGCATCTTAGAGAGTTTTTCATTAGGATATAATTGTGTTCCCTCTATAACAATAGCCTTAGTGACAATATCATTTATACCTCTTGTTCTATTAGGCTCATCATGACTGCCAACATTATATGCAATATTCACAGCCACTTTTGGCGCACCATGACGTTCCATTAAAATTACTTTTAATCCGTTGGGAAGAAAAAAATCATGAATATCTCCATCCAATGCATTTGATGAGGAAATTAGTAAAACGGAGAAAAGTAAGGAGGGGAGAAATTTTAGGGTCATTAAGGTGTTATTCCACAGTTCCGGTATCATAATTATAAATACCAGTAATGGTTTCTCCTTTGATTTCAAGCACATCATCAATTTCTATAAGACTAACTTTACTCCAACTCATTTCATCTGAAGCATTAATGTTTAATTTAAATTTTGCTTCATAAGCTAGGCCAGATGGACGATAAAATATTCTAACTATCATAACTTCCTGGGACGGATTTCTAGCATACAGTCCAGTAGAACCAGGCTTTATAACCCTGACATTTTTCTTAACGACTTCTTGGTTTACTTTTAATTGTTCTAGTTCTAAAATTAGTTTTTTCAGATCTAATTCATAATCTGTTTTTTGCTTAGTTTTTTCGGACTTAGATAGGAAAATCATTTCCCCTTCATGTGTAGTGAGGCGTTTAACTTGAGGGGTCTGAGAATTTTCAGTATCAAGACTCACTTTTTCCTGTAAATAAAATCCCAGCTCAGAGCCCGTAATAAAATCATCTCCGTTTGAATTAGCTTTTTTATCCTTTAAACCTGAAATAAGATTTTTTGTAAATGCGGAATGCTCCCACTCATCCTTTTCTAAAACCTTCTCATCTTTTTGACCAGCAGTAATAATTTGCCGGGCATTTTCTCGTGTAATTTTATCAAGATAGTCAGGGGTATTTTTACTTAATCCTCGAGTATTAACAGCGGCGAGCCCACTATAACAAGCATCCACTAAAAAGAGCATATGCTTTGCCTTTGAAAATTTTGAAATACTTCTAAGATCTTCCATGGGGATGGCGGAAAAATATAAATTTTCTACATCTGCATCTGAGGGCATCAAAAAACCAGCATCTCCTTCTTCAAGTCCCAATTCTTCAGTCTCGCCGTGTCCCGCAAAATAAAAAACTACGCGATCATTCTCACCCGCAGATTTTAGCAGCTTACTCATTTCTTTATTAATATTTGATTGTGTAGCCTCTTTATCAATTAATACTCGAACATCATTTCTAGAAAAATTAAAATTATTAATCAACATATTCTTGACTGCCAGAGCATCTTCGACTGCATAATGTAAATCTGGAACATTTTCATAGTCATTAATACCAATAATTAATGCCCATGAACGATCATAAATTCCTCCATCATTAATATTTTGCGTTAATGCAATAGCCAGAAAGCAAAAATAATATTTTAGCAAAACCCTCATAATCATGCAAATTTAATAATTATTAAATAATCACTCCAATTCGTTTAATATATCTTTAGCATGAGATTTTACAGATACTTTTTCATATACTTTTTCAATCATACCATTTTCATCTATAATATATGTTACCCTTGAAATTCCCATATATTCTCTACCCATAAATTTCTTTTTTCCCCACACGCCATAGTCTTTAAGCATTTCATGGTTTTCATCGCTAAGTAGAAAATAGGGAAATTTCTTTTTTTCACAAAATTTTTTCTGTTTTTTAGGAGGATCTGCTGAACATCCTAATATTTGTATATTTTTTTCTTCAAATTGTTGGAATTCATCCCGGAATCCCTTGCCCTCAACTGTTCAGCCAGGCGTACTTGCTTTTGGATAAAACCATAATATAACCTTCTTATTCTTATAATCAGACAGAGAAACAGGATTTTCATCTTGGTTCTGTAAGGTAAAATCTGGGGCTTTATCTCCTACTTTTAACAAAATTATTCTCCTAATTTATTTGATTTACTTTACTCTATAGCATACAGTTTAAATTACCAACCATTATTAATGAGGAAAAATGATAAAAATTTATACAACTAATTGGTGAGGGCCTTGTATAGCAGCTAAAAAAATGCTGGATGGCATGGACATGTCATATGAAAATATAGATATTGAAAAACAAGGGTTAAGCCGAGAAGATCTGGCAAAAATTACTGGTGGCCATACGGTTCCACAAATTATCATTAATGGTAAAGCAATAGGTGGATTTAATGAACTCCTTCAATTAAACAATTCTGGTAAACTGAAAGAACTTTTAAAAGATGACTGATTTATTAACTGAAAATATTCACAGGTATTGTAAAGAACATACGGCATCTGATAATAGATTGCTATCTGAATTAGAACAATACACTTGGGCAAATGAAGATGTTCCCCAAATGATTTCAGGACAAATGGTGGGAAAATTTCTTCAGTCTATTATTAGAATGATTGTTGCCCAAAAAATAGTAGAAGTAGGCACCTTTACCGGATACAGCGCGTTGCAGATGGCTGAAGCCATTCCTTTACATGGCGAAATTCATACATGTGAACTTATGAAAAAACACGCAGAAACAGCACGGTCTTTTTTTGATAAATCAGATTATGGAAAAAAAATAACTATACATGAAGGTCCAGCCCTTAAAAGTCTTGAAACCCTACAAGTTGGGAATTTTGATATGGCTTTTATAGATGCTGATAAATCAAACTATCTAGACTATTATAAACGCTGTTTAATGCTTATACGAGAAGGAGGTGTAATAATTTTAGATAATATGTTATGGAGCGGATCAGTTGTTGACCCTAATGATGATGATTCTAAATCGCTGAGAAAGACAGGGGATTATATACAAGAAGATACTAGGGTGTTTAATATGCTGTTTCCGATAAGAGATGGACTTATGCTCTGTATTAAAAAATGAAAAATAAAAATATTCTTATTGTGGTCACCGGTTCTATTGCAGCTTACAAGGCCTGCGAAGTAGTACGCCTTTTAAGGAAAGAGGGCGCCAATGTACAGGTAATGATGTCCAAATCTGCAATGGAATTTGTTGGCAAGACAACCTTTGCTGCCCTCACAGACAACGAAGTTATTACCGAAATATTTCCCAAAACGCCTAAAGCAGGCCTAGAGCATATAGAAATGGCCATTGAATTAGATGCCATTGTGGTGATACCTGCAACTGCGAACACCATCTGTAAAGTAGCCAATGGAGTTGCAGATGATGTGGTAAGTACAACACTTTCTGTTTGTGAGCAGCCAACCCTGTTTGCCCCAGCCATGAATTTTCGAATGTGGCAAAATCCCGCAACTTTGGAAGCGGTAGAAAAACTGAGAAAAAAAGGCAGTATAGTTTTAGACCCTGAAGAAGGTCAGCTTGCCAGTCTACATGAAGGTGAAGGACGGCTCCCAGAATTGATTGACATACTAAATGGAATACGTTCTTTGTTCGAAATTCCCCTGCCATTACAAGGTAAAAAAGTATTGGTTACTGCAGGGCCTACTCGTGAAGCCATTGATCCCGTACGATTCATTTCCAACCGATCTAGCGGAAAAATGGGGTACTCCCTGGCAGAAAAAGCCAAAGATTTTGGAGCAGAGGTAAGCCTTATTTCTGGACCCGTATCGCTTTCACCAATCCCTGAAGTTCATATGTTGGTTGTGGAAACAGCAGAAGAAATGGCAGTTGCCGTAAAAAATAATTGTAGCGATGCAGACTATCTATTCATGGTGGCAGCTGTTTCAGACTATTCACCTGCCGATCCCCCCGATAAAAAGATAAAACGAGATAGTGAAAATAAATCTATAGAGCTCAAACCCGCTCTAGATATTTTAAAATCCATCAAAGGGAAAACAAAGGGGAAAATAATTGCATTTGCTTTGGAAACCCATGATGGAGAAGTGGAGGCTCAAAGAAAATTAGTAGAAAAAGGAGCTGATTTTATTATTCTTAATTATGCCAATGAAAAAGGTGCAGGTTTTGAATCTTCAACCAATCGTGTTACCATTTTCAGCAAATCAGGCAATCAAATTGAATTAAAAAAAGACCGTAAAGATAGAATTGCAAAAAAAATTATCGAGTATATTCTAAATAATTAATGCCTAAAAATTAATAAACTATTACATAAATCAATTCAGTACTAACCACCAGGGTTTAAATTTTTGTAAATTACGGGCTAGGCATTATGATAGAATCCTACAAAGACAGTAATCAAATCACATCGCCAGATAAATTCGAAGAGGACGTATTAGTCGAGCAATCGTTGCGTCCAAGTTGTTTTGACGATTTTATTGGGCAACAGGAAACAGTAGAAAATTTAAAAATTTATATTGAAGCAGCCACTCAAAGAGATGAGGCTTTAGACCATGTATTATTGTTTGGACCACCAGGACTGGGGAAAACTACATTGGCAGGCATCATCGCAAAAGAAATGAATGTGAACATAAAAGCCTCTTCAGGCCCGGTAATGGACCGACCTGGAGATTTGGCAGGAATTTTAACCAATTTTTCAAAACAGGATGTATTTTTTATTGATGAAATTCATCGTCTTTCCAGTGTAGTAGAAGAATATCTCTATTCAGCCATGGAAGATTTCAAAATAGACATTATGTTGGATAAAGGACCTAGTGCACGTTCCGTTCAATTAAATTTGAATCCTTTTACTCTGGTAGGGGCAACCACTCGGCTGGGAAATCTTACATCACCCATGCGGGATCGTTTTGGAGTGGTGTTGCGTTTGGATTTTTATGATGATAAAGATTTATTGGAAATTATAACACGTTCTGCAAAGATATTAGAAATAGAAATACACGTAGATGGCGCTGCAGAAATTGCACGACGAAGCAGGGGAACACCACGTATTGCAAATCGTATATTGCGTCGGGCTAGAGATTTCGCACAAATAAAATCTGATGGTGTTATTAATGTAGAGGTTGCAAAATCATCTCTCACCAGATTGGGAATTGATGATCAGGGCCTAGATGATATGGATCGGAGAATTCTCACAGCCCTTGTTGAAAAATTCAATGGAGGACCTGTTGGGTTAGAATCTCTGGGTGTAGCTATTTCTGAAGACGCCAGAACAATTGAAGAAGTTTATGAACCCTATCTCATTAAAGAAGGGTTTGTCCAAAGAACGTCCAGAGGAAGGAAGGCATTAGCTAAAACTTTTACCTATTTGGACGTTGAAAAACCGGATGAAAATGATCAAGTTAAATTATTTTAAATGAAAGGAAGTGTATGTTTTTTGGGTCAGTAGAAAAACCGCCGAGATTATCAGAGTTTGAGTTAGAAGTTCCAGAAAGACTTGTTGCCAAGGATCCCCTGAAAAAACGAGACGAATGTAAACTAATGGTGTTAAATCGAGCAGAACAAACCATTGAACATCGTCAATTTAAAGATGTAGTTGATTATTTTAATAAGGGCGATGTATTAGTAATGAATAATACCCGTGTTTACCCTGCAAGACTGTATGCCAACAAGGATAAGTCAGAGGCAAGAGTGGAGGTGTTTTTGCTACGGGAGTTGGCAGACGATTTATGGGAAGCTATGGTGAAACCAGCGAGGAAAGTCCGCATTGGAAATAAGCTCTGGTTTAGTAAAAAAATATCCTGTGATGTAATTGATAATACGGTATCAGGAGGACGGGTATTGCGATTTGAATCTGATGCAGAATCACTCTATCCATTCATCGAAAAAGTAGGGCATTCGCCTCTTCCACCATACATAGATCGTGAATCGACCCCATCAGATAAAACGTACTACCAAACGGTGTATGCTTCTGAACGAGGGTCGGTTGCAGCCCCAACCGCTGGGATTCATTTTTCAAAAGCAGTGTTGAATAAAATGGAAAAAAAGGGTGTTAAATTAGCCTATGTCACTCTCCATATTGGGCTGGGAACATTCCGCCCCATTATGGTTGAAGACTTAACTAGGCATCAAATGGATTCAGAATATTTCCACGTTCCTCATGAAACAGCTGAAATTATTAATAAAGCAAAATCAAAAAAGAAATCTGTCGGTGTAGTAGGTACTTCAACAGTACGAACACTCGAAACCGTGGTTGTATCTGGCTTTCAAATTACTTCCAGAAAAGGGTGGACGGATAAATTTATATACCCCCCATATGATTTTAAAATGTGTGACAAATTCATTACCAATTTGCACCAACCAAAATCTACATTAATGATGTTAACAGCAGCTTTTGCGAAAAAGGATTTTATTTTAAAGGCTTATAAAGAAGCCATTAAAAAGAAATACCGATTTTATTCGTATGGCGATTCAATGATTATCGTCTAATCATTTTTAATATGGCAGTTCGTATCGGACAGGGTATTGATGCCCACCAACTTGAAGAAGGAACCCCTCTTATTATAGGAGGGGTTTCTATTCCCTATTCGAAAGGCTCTAAAGGACATAGTGATGGGGATGTATTATTTCATGCTATTGTGGATGCAATTTTAGGCGCATTGGCACTGGGAGATATTGGCGAGCATTTTCCATCGGAAGATAATAGGTGGGAGAATGCCAACAGCAAATCATTTCTCGAATACACTTACAATTTGATGTTAGATAAAGACTTTTCCCTTGGAAATTTGGATGCCACAATAATACTTCAACAACCTAAATTAATAAGCCATATTATGGAAATGCGGAAAAATATTGCTTCTATTTTGCATGCCGAAATTGACAGTATTTCTGTGAAAGCCACCACTACAGATGAAATGGGATTTACCGGAAGAGGTTCTGGAATTGCTGCAACAGCAGTGGTTTTGATTCATTCTCATGGAAACTAAAGTTCGATTTGCACCCAGCCCAACGGGCAATCTACATGTTGGCGGTTTGCGTACGGCATTATTTAACTATCTCTATGCCAAAAAAGTAGGGGGTAAAATTATTCTCCGTATTGAAGATACGGATCAAAATCGGAAAGTTGAAAAAGCAGCAGAAAATATTTTAGATGTATTTAATCAGCTAAACATACATTTTGATGAAGGCCCCCATTTAGAAAGTAAATACGGTCCTTATTTTCAATCCCAACGCTTATCTATTTATAAAGATCATATTCAAATATTGTTGGATAGTGGAACTGCCTACCCTTGCTTTTGCATGGGAGAACGGCTGGATGATCTCCGCTTGAAATTAGCGACAAATAAAGAGCACATTAAATATGACCGTCATTGTCTAAACCTTTCCCAGGATGAGATTAAGGCTAAAATGGAAAGTGAGCCTTATGTGATTCGTATGAAAGTTCCAGATGGAGAAGAGGTGGTATTCTATGATGTGGTGCGGGAACGCGTTGCCATTCAGTGTGATGAAATTGATGATCAGGTTTTAATTAAGTCAGACGGATTTCCCACATATCACTTTGCCAATGTGGTGGATGATCATCTCATGGGCATTACCCACGTCATGCGAGGAGAAGAATGGCTCCCTTCTACGCCCAAACACGTACTTCTATACCAATTTTTTAATTGGAAACTCCCTAAGTTTATTCATCTTCCTCTTCTCTTAAATCCGGATAAATCTAAACTATCCAAACGGCAAGGGGACGTCTCTGTTGAAGATTATCTGAATAAAGGATACCTGCCGGAAACGCTCATAAATTTTGTGGCATTATTGGGTTGGCATCCTAAGGATGAGAAAGAACTTTTTAGCCTATCAGATTTAGAAAATGAATTTTCTGTTAAGCGGATTAATAAATCTGGTGCTGTATTTGATGTTGAAAAATTAAAATGGATGAATGGTCAATATTTAAAAAACCTGCCGATTGAAACCATAATGAAATATGCAAAGCCCGTATTTAAATCTAAAGGCTGGGATACAAAAAACACTGAAAAATTCAAGGCAGTTATTGAAAATGCACGAAAACGGGCAGATACTATTCACGAAATGATTAAACCCTCCATTCCCTTTTATGCTGAATTAGAATATTCAGATGAAGATAATAATCTATTACAAAATGAATCTTCACAAAAAGTACTCACGTATTTTTCAGAAAAGCTAACAGGTCAAATAAACTGGACAGAGGCAGAGATAAAATTATTGGTGAATGAAACCGGAGAAATAACAGGAGTGAAAGGAAAAGATCTTTATGCGCCCCTCAGGATTTCACTTTTTGGAGAGGTTCATGGACCAGATATTCCTCTGCTTATTGGTATTTTAGGTATTGATGAGACAATAATCAGAATACAAAGACATATTTGATGTCAGAAAACGAACAACAATCTAATTTTATTCGAGATATCATCGATTCAGATTTGGAATCGGGAAAGAATGATAACCGAGTTCACACCCGTTTCCCACCTGAGCCAAATGGATACCTTCATATTGGTCATGCAAAATCGATATGTCTAAATTTTGGTATTGCAGAAGATTATCCTAAGGGAAAGTGCAATCTCCGTTTTGATGATACCAATCCGGTAAAAGAAGATGAGGAGTATGTTGAATCCATCATTGAGGATGTGAAATGGCTGGGGTTTGATTTTGAAGACAGATTGTTTTTTGCATCTGATTATTTTCAACAGCTCTTTGATTATGCAGTATTATTAATCAAATCCGGCAAAGCATATGTAGATGATCAATCAGCAGACGAAATACGCGATACAAGGGGAACATTAAAAGAACCTGGAGTAGATAGCCCACATCGAAATCGCAGTGAGGAAGGAAATTTAATATTATTTAATAAAATGAAAGCTGGAGAATTCGATAACGGCGAAAAAGTGCTGCGGGCTAAAATTGATATGGCACATCCTAACCTGAATATGCGGGATCCGGTTATCTACCGCATTCTCCATGCGTCTCACCATCGAACCGGTGATGACTGGTGTATATACCCCATGTATGACTGGGCACATGGGCTGGAAGATTCTATTGAAGGTATTACCCATTCTATTTGCACTCTAGAATTTGAAGACCACCGCCCATTATATGACTGGTTTTTAGATCAATTAGGCGTGTATCATCCCCAGCAAATTGAATTTGCCCGGCTGAATTTAAACTATACGGTAATGAGTAAGCGTAAATTAAAACTGCTGGTAGATGGAAATCATGTAGCCGGATGGGACGATCCCCGTATGCCAACTATTTCCGGACTACGGCGACGGGGGTATACACCAGAATCCATTCGGGAATTTGCCAATCGCATAGGGGTAGCTAAACGTGATGGTGTTATTGATAGGGCTTTATTAGATCACTGCCTGAGGGAAGATTTAAATAAACGCGCATTGCGGGTAATGGCAGTTTTAGATCCGGTTAAAGTTATTGTCACCAACTATCCAGAAGAACAGGTTGAAGAATTGGATGCCGAAAATAATCCGGAAGATGAATCAGCAGGTAAACGTAAACTGCCATTTGCCCGAGAACTGTATATTGAGCGATCTGATTTTATGGAAAACCCACCAAAGAAGTTTTTCCGCCTGGGACTAGAAAGAGAGGTGCGGTTAAAACATGCTTATTATATTACCTGTACGGATTTCATTAAAAATGAAAAAGGAGAGGTGACTGAAATCCATTGTACCTATGACCCTGCAACAAAGGGTGGATGGTCAGATGATGGAAGAAAGGTTAGGGGTACACTTCACTGGGTATCTGCTCAACATGCGGTAGATGCAGAGGTACGACTTTATGACCATCTTTTTAATGTAGAAAACCCCGAGACAGATGGGGATGATTTTATACAGCATCTGAATCATGACTCACTTATAATAAATAATCAGGCCCAATTAGAACCGGGATTACAAAACGCAGAGAAAGATATTTCTTATCAATTTCTTCGGAATGGTTACTTTTGTTTAGATTCCAATTCGACGCCGGAAAATCTGGTTTTTAATCGCATCGTAGGTTTGAGAGATAGTTGGAGTAAAAAACAGAAAGTATAATTAAAATAGCAACCTTATCATCCTTTACAAAATAGATATTGTAATTTCCCCCCTTATTTACTAATGGATTCATTATTCAATCTGAACTAATTAATACGCACCATTACACCTCCAATGCTAAAATAAATCTTTGGTTGCAAGTCCTGAATAGGCGCGAAGATGGATATCACAATATTCAGTCTATATTTATTGAGCTGGATCTTCATGATGAATTAGAATTTACTCCCACAGAAAAATTTAAATTAACATCAGAGGGATTGGCTGTTCCTATTGATTGTAGCAATCTAATTTCAAAAGCGTATCATTTATTGCGATCACAGGTTGAAAGTGTTAGTACAGAATATGCCATACACTTGAAAAAACAAATTCCCATAGGTGGCGGACTAGGGGGTGGTAGCTCAAACGCAGGAGCAACTTTAAATGCATTGAATCAACTGTGGCAACTTAATTTGACAACAGAAGAATTAGAAACATTAGGCGCAGAATTAGGTGCGGATGTTCCTTTCTTTATTAAAGGGGGCGTTCAATTGGTGGAAGGTATTGGAGATATTTTAACTCCTGTTGATCCTAATCTGCTGGAAGGACATTCATTGTTATTGGTTGTCCCCCCCATCCATATTTCAACGCCATGGGCTTACCATGCTTTAAATAAAACTTTGCAGCCTAATAAAAGGCTTCCTAAATTTTCGCCCCTTTCAAAGCCAATGAAATGGGAGTTATTTGACAATGATTTCGAACGGGTTATCCGTAAAACATATCCAGAGATTAGCAACATTAAAGAAAAGCTGCAAAATGCAGGTGCTTTATATGCTGGTCTGTCGGGGAGTGGCTCGACTGTGTTTGGCGTCTTTGATAACCATCAAAAGGCTGAAGCTTTATTGGAGAATTTTTCTCCATACCAAACCTTTCTTTCCTCTCCCGTTTTTCGTTGCTAATCCAATATACTTATTTCGTAATCCATTCAAATTTATTTTGGGGGATCGTTCAATGGTAGGACACATGGTTTTGGTCCATGCGATTGGGGTTCGACTCCCTGTCCCCCAGCATATATGAAAGTATTTACTGGCAGATCAAATCCTGAATTGGGAAAAGGAATCGCAGATTATCTGGGCATTCCTTTAGGCCAATTGGATATCCAAACATTTAGTGATGGAGAGCTATCCGTTGCCTTTGAAGAAAATATTCGCAATGAGGATGTTTTTATCATTCAATCTACCAACCCTCCAGCTGAAAATATTCTGGAACTCTTATTGGTTTTGGATGCAGCTAAACGAGCCTCTGCCCAAAATGTAGTTGCAGTAATTCCTTATTTTGGGTATGGCAGGCAAGACAGGAAGGACAGACCACGTGTTCCTATTTCTTCGCGACTCATGTTGGATATGATTACAGCCGTTGGAGTGAGCAGAATTATAACAATGGATTTGCATTCTCCACAAATTCAGGGTTTTGCAAATGCTCCTTTTGATCATTTGTATTCACGTATGGTTTTATTGAACAAATTGAAAGGGTTCAATCTGAATGAAGAGTCAGGCGTGGTGTTGGCTCCGGATGTTGGTTCTGCTAAAATGAGCCAATCTTATGCGAAAAAACTGAATATAGGATTTGCTCTTATTGATAAACGAAGACCCAAGCCTAATCAGGCTGAAGTTGCAAATTTGGTGGGAGACCTTAAGGATAAAGATGTCATTATTATTGATGACATGATAGATACTGCTGGTACCTTATGTAATGCTGCTGAAACAGCCATTAATGAAGGTGCAAAATCTGTAATTGCGGTAGCAACCCACCCTGTTTTATCGGGGGGAGCAATTAAAAAACTGAAGAATTCACCTATATCCAAAGTGATAGTATGTGACACCATTAAACTGAATGAAAACCAGGAGTTTGATAAATTGGAAGTTATTTCCGTTGCAGACATTTTTGGTGAATCCATAAAACGAATCGTGGAGGGAACCTCTTTAAGTTCCATGTTCCGCGATTTCAATTAAATTGTAGGAGTATTAGAAAATGGCAAACGAACATAAAATTGATATTGATAAACGTGAAAGCTTAGGGAAAAAGGGCGTAAAACAATTGCGAAGAGAAGGAATGATTCCCGGAATATATTATTCCCCAAACTCTGAAAGCTCTACACCAATTGTTATCTCCCAGGGAGATTTTCATGAAGCTGTAAAATCTGGGGCACGTATTTTTAATATTTCCGTTGGGGAGAAAAAACAGAATGTATTATTTAAATCTGTTCAATACCATCCTGTAACCGATGAAGTTCTTCATATTGACCTATATGGCATTCGTATGGACAGAGCTGTAAATATTAAAGTACCTGTGCATCTCATTGGAGACCCTATTGGTGTCACAGAAGAAGGTGGAGTGATAAGCCAAGCAACAACGGAAATAGAAATTACTTGCCTTCCAGGTGATATCCCCGAATTTGTAGAAACGGATGTTAGCGGTTTGGCCATAGGTGATGCTATCAATGTAGGAATTCTTCAGCTGGATGAAAAAATTACATTAATTACTCCTGAAGACACCGTTTTAGCATCTGTTACACATGCCATGAAAGAGGTTGAGCCAGTTGTTGAAGAAGAAGAAGAAGACTTTATGGATGAAGAAGGTGAAGCCCCAGCTGAAGGTGAAGGCGATGGTGGAGACAAGAAGCCAGCTGAAGGTGGTGATGCTTCTAAAGAACAGGACGCAGGATCTGAATAATGCATATCCTGGTGGGATTAGGAAACCCCGGCAGGAAATATACAGATACGAAACATAATTTCGGTTTCTGGGTTTTAAACCGATTTACCGAAAAAAGATCTTTGACATTTCAAGCAGGGAAGGGAGATTATCTCTTAGCTAAAAAGGGAGACCTTATTTGCATTAAACCAACATCTTTTATGAATAATAGTGGTATCTCGATTTTAGATGTAAAGCAATTTTTCAAGGTTGAGCCGAATCAGCTATTAGTGGTATATGATGATATTGATCTCCCGCTAGGGACTATCCGTTTTAGAGATAGTGGTGGTACAGGTGGACATAAAGGTATTGAGTCTATTATTTATCAGATTCAGTCTGAAAAATTTAATCGTCTTCGTATTGGAATTGCAACTGAGGATGAAATGCGACCTGCTGAAAAATATGTACTTAACCCTTTTAGGGATGGACAAAAAGAAATCGTAAATGATATGATTGAAAAAGCATGTGAAGGAATTGAGCATTATCTTTCCCATGGTATAAAAGAAACAATGAATCAATTTAATGAAAAAACAAAAAAGAAAGGTGTAGATGAATAATTTATATTATGTATTAGGTGCCGGCGCATTGGCAATGGTATACGCATTTTGGAAAACAAGCTGGATTAATAGTCAAGATGAAGGCTCTGACAGGATGAAGCAAATTGGTGCAAGTATAGCAGATGGTGCTATGGCATTTTTAAAAGCTGAATATAGGGTCCTTTCTATTTTTGTAATTGCAGTAGCCATTTTATTAAGTTTTGCTAATTCAGGAAAGGCTGATTCCAGCCCGTTAATTGCCCTCTCCTTTGTGGTGGGCGCAATTGCCTCGGGGTTGGCTGGATATTTGGGTATGAAAGTTGCTACCAAAGCCAATAATAGAACCACAAATGCTGCACAAACCAGTCTTGCGAAAGCATTAAATGTTGCCTTCACTGGTGGATCTGTTATGGGCATGTCCGTCGTTGGCCTGGGTGTTTTAGGATTAGGTGGACTATTTATTTACTACACCAATATATTTGGGGATGATGCAATAAATATAAAAATGGTCCTCAATGTGATTTCTGGATTTTCATTGGGCGCGTCATCCATTGCATTGTTTGCTCGTGTGGGTGGTGGCATTTATACTAAAGCTGCTGATGTAGGCGCAGACTTGGTTGGTAAAGTGGAAGCAGGAATTCCTGAAGATCATCCACTAAATCCTGCTACCATAGCAGATAATGTAGGTGATAATGTGGGCGATGTGGCTGGTATGGGTGCAGACCTTTTCGAGTCCTATGTAGGGTCTATTGTAGGTTCTATGGTCTTGGGTGCTAGTATAATAGTAATGGGGAAATTCGATTTAAATTTTGTTATTCTGCCCCTATTTATTGCTGCCGCTGGCATTATTGTATCCATTATTGGTACCTTTATGGTTTCTGTAAAAGAAGGAGGTGATCCTCAGAAAGCATTAAACCGTGGAGAGTTTGGCAGTTCTTTTATAATGGTTGCTGTTATATATTTTCTCATTAACAACCTATTGCCAGCTGAATTTGTTCAAGGCACAACGACTTATACAGCCATGGGTGTTTTCTGGGCTACTGTTATTGGATTATTTGCAGGGTTGGGTATCGGACTTATTACCGAACATTATACCGGCACCGGCACATCTCCAGTTTTGTCAATTACAAAACAATCTCTTACTGGTCCAGCTACTAACATAATTGCAGGGTTGGGTGTGGGCATGCAATCTACCGCCGTTCCAGTTTTGATTTTATCAGCAGCGATTATGGGATCACATCATTTTGCAGGATTATATGGTATTGCATTGGCCGCACTTGGCATGCTAGCCAATACGGGAATTCAACTGGCTGTTGATGCATACGGTCCTATTTCAGACAACGCAGGTGGTATAGCTGAAATGGCTGAATTGCCTGCTGAGGTAAGAGAGCGGACAGATAAATTAGATGCCGTTGGCAACACCACAGCAGCTATCGGCAAGGGATTTGCCATTGGATCTGCTGCACTCACAGCTCTGGCCCTATTCTCAGCTTTTATGGTACAAACCGGTATCAGTAGCATTGACATCTCTAATCCTATGGTGATGGCGGGATTATTTGTTGGCGGAATGTTGCCATTCCTCTTTTCATCCATGGCAATGGGTGCTGTTGGACGAGCAGCAATGGCTATGATTGAAGAAGTGCGACGTCAATTCCGAGACATACCTGAATTAAAAGCAGCTCTTGAAGTATTAGGCAAAGGCGATGAATCATCTTGGTCTGATGAAGATAAATCTACCTATGAGACCGGATTAACGAAAGCAGAACATGGTCGCTGCGTAGAAATTTCTACCCAGTCTGCCATTAAAGAAATGGTTTTCCCAGGGATTTTAGCAGTTATTTCACCAGTGGTTGTAGGTTTTGTATTTGGTCCTGAAACGCTCGGCGGACTCTTGGCAGGTGTTACGGTTTGCGGTGTTCTTATGGCCATCTTTCAATCTAATGCAGGTGGTGCCTGGGATAATGCAAAGAAAATGATTGAAGAGGGAGTAGAAGTAAGCGGAGAAACGCTTTCAAAGGGGTCAGAAGCCCATAAAGCAGCTGTGGTTGGTGATACCGTTGGAGATCCATTTAAAGATACTTCTGGGCCTTCATTAAATATTTTAATCAAATTAATGTCAGTGGTTTCATTGGTGATTGCACCACTGATCGCAACAATATAGGAGGGAATATGAACTATTACGAAACATTATATATCGTTCACCCAAGCTTGGAATCCGGGCGGTTGAAAGATATTATCCTTGGCGTTGAGGAAAGTCTAAAGAAGATTGGTGGCTCTCCCCTTGCAATGGAGCTTTGGGGAAAACGAAAATTAGCATATTTTATAGATAAGCAAAAATATGGTACTTATGTTCTTCTCCATTATAATGGAGAAGGAAAATGTACTGGAGAGTTTGCTGTAGAGTTAGAGCAGAATCCCAATATTCTGGCATATTTGACAACCAGCATTGAAAAAGAAAATGTATTGGAACAGACAGATGATTTGGATACACAGATTGCCGGAAAAACCCGTGAATCCCAACGAGCTGAATCAAGTTCTGAACTTACACAAACAACAGATACTGAACCCAGTGAAGTTACAACGCAGAAAAATGATACCATAGATGCCATAGCTGATGAGGTGACATCAGAAGACGGGGATGAACAATTAGATCTAGAGACTGAAACAAAAGAAGCGGATACCTCTGAAGTTGAGAATGAGGAAGAATCAGTTGAAGTTGATGAAGGGAAGGTAGATGAAGAGCCTTTGGAAGCAACAGAAAACGAATCAGATAAAAAAGATACGACCAACGATGCAACATCGGCGGAAGAAGACATCGAATCCAAACAAGAAAATGCGGATGAGACAGCCGCAGTAAGTGAAGAGGAATAATTATGGCATTTGTAAGCAATAAAAGAATTTGTATTTTCTGTGAAAATTCAGAGCAGAAAATAAATTATAAAGAGTTTAAAACCCTGCGGAAATTCATTACCGATCAGGGGAAAATTATACCCGGGCATGTAACCGGCGTATGTGCAAAACATCAGAGACATCTTGGCAGGGCAATTAAGCAATCTAGAAATATTGCACTTTTGCCTTACTCAGTTGATCCACGGCATTTTTAGGAGGACATAATGAAAATAATTCTAAAACAATCCATTGATAGCTTGGGTGGTGAGGGTGACATACTTGAAGTAAAAGCTGGCTATGCTCGCAATTATCTCATACCTAAAGGGTGGGCAAAACAGGCAACCAAAGCAAACATTGCTGCTACTGAAAAAGAAATTGATGCCAGACAGAAAAAGGAAGCTAAAACCCGTGATAATTTGGAGGCATTGGGAAAACAGTTAGACAAACTCTCCTTAAAATTTGAGTTGAAAGCCGGGGAAGAAGGAAAACTATTCGGTTCTGTTACTTCACAAATGATTGTAGATGGTATTGCTGAAAAAGGATATACCGTAAACAAAAAAGAGATAGAGATAGAAGAAACCATTAATCATGTAGGCAAATATTTTGTAGATGTGAAGTTGGGTCACGGTTTTAGTGGTAGAGTAAAGCTGAAAGTAGTGGCTGAAAAGTAATAGCAAAAGCTTATTGGAAGTTAAAAAAGCCCTCGTTTTCGAGGGTTTTTTAATTAGTATCAAGTCAATGAATTGTCAGCATGGTTTAAATTTAACGAAGCAGATGAAATGAATATTGATGGCAGACCTATTTCAACTCCCAAAGATATTTAGCCTTTCAAGATTTCATTCCTTTGACTTCCCAGAGGCGTTATGTTATTATTTTTGAAAGATATTGTCAATTATAACAACCTGTTTTATACATAGTCAAAGAAATAGGCATCTCGTTCTAAATTAACCCCATGTTTGCTCAAGTTAGTTTTCCAATTTCTAGTTTTAGATCTTTCACCTATAAAATTCCTACCTCCCTAAATGGTACTGTTCAACCTGGTACCTGTGTAAATGCGCCAATAAACCGAAAAATGCAGGCGGGGTTTGTTGTGGCGGTCAATCAAGATTCTGAATTTCAGGGTAAAATACTTCCTATTGATTCTATCCGGGAAAAAGAACTTCAATTTCCTGAAGAATTGTGGCATACTCTGGAATGGATATCTCAGTATTATATCACACCCTTAGGTCAGGTATTAAAAGCGGCAGTTCCCAATTCATTTTTAAAATTGTATAAACCAAAGCAAGTTCAATATGTAAAAATAACTGCCAAAGGATTAAATGTAATTCCTACCTTTGAAAATAAAAAACCCGCTCAAAAAAGATTATTAGAAGCGCTTTCTACTATTAATGAACCAGTAAAAACGGCATCGCTAACAGAGTTTGCATCTTCACCCCATACGGTCTGCGGTCAATTAGAAAAATCTGGCTTTGTTGAAACTTTCTCGCAACCACAAATCACAGACCCGTTTGAAATTATGGGCCCAGGCGAAGTTAAAAACATTAAATTATCAAAAGAACAACAGGGCGTAGTTGATACCATTCAAAATACAGGGAAAGGATTTCATCCATATCTTCTACATGGCATAACAGGTTCAGGGAAAACGGAGGTTTATCTCAAATTGGCACAGACTATAGTTGAAGCTAGAAAATCTGTACTGGTTCTAGTTCCAGAAATTGCTCTCACCCCACAGGTTGCTACTCGCTTTCGAAAAGCCTTTGGTAGCCGAGTTGCACTCTGGCATAGCCGAATGACAAAATCTGAAAAAGGATGGACCTGGCAGCAATTAAAAAAAGGTAAATACTCCGTAGTGGTAGGAGCACGATCTGCAATATTTGCACCGCTGAAAAATTTGGGACTCATTATTGTTGATGAGGAGCAGGAGTCATCTTACAAGCAGGAAAATCCCGCCCCCCGCTACCATGCCAGAGATGTGGCCATGGTACGGGGTAAACAAGCAAATGCAATTGTGCTGTTAACCAGCGCCACACCCTGTTTAGAAAGTTATTATAATGCCTTGCAAAAGAAATTCACACTACTCAAACTCACAAAGCGGTATGGGAAATCAAATTACCCAGCAGTTGAGTTGGTTGATATGAAAAAAGAATATTCTGAAAATGGTAGTGCATTATTGAGCAAGTCATTAACGGAGGCAATTAATGATCGTTTGGAAAAATCTGAACAGGTAATTATTCTCCAAAACCGTAGGGGATATTCCCGAGTTCACCAATGTCTAGAATGTGGTGAAATAAAAAAATGTGAAAACTGTTCTGTGGCATTAACATTTCACAAAACGGATAATAATTTACATTGTCATTACTGCGAATCGGTTAAAATTCCAGAATCAAATTGTAATAAATGCACTGCAGAAAATATGACCTTTGCTGGTTCAGGGACTCAGCGAGTAGAAGATGTGCTACAGCAGAAATTTCCCAATGCAGATATTTTGCGGATGGATATGGATACAGTTCGTAGAAAAGGATCTCACTTAAAAATTCTTGAACAATTTGCCAATGGGAAAGCAGATATTCTGCTTGGTACACAGATGATTGCCAAAGGTCTGGATTTTGAAAATGTTACATTGGTAGGGGTGATCAATGCAGACTCCGGCTTATTTTTTCCTGATTTTCGATCAGGTGAGCGTGTATTTCAATTGATTTATCAAGTAGCCGGAAGGGCCGGAAGAAGGGATAAACCAGGTATGGCAATCATTCAAACCTATAATCCGGACGATGTTTATATTCAAACCGCCGCAGCCTTAAATACTAAAAAATTCTACAATGTCTCCTTGGCTCAGAGACAGGAGTTAGCCTACCCGCCATTTTCACGAATTGGACGCATTTTATTTACAGGGGAAAATAAATTAATTGTGAATAATTTTGCCCAAATGGTAGGCAGAAAATTACAAGGAAATGTTAATTATAAAATATTGGGCCCCGCACCAGCACCGCTTGAAAAAATTAAAGGCAATTGGCGGGCTCATTTAATTATTAAATCCAAGAATAGAAATATCAGCAGTCTTCATCAATTTATTCATAGTACAATTGGCTTTACAATTTTTGAAAGAAAATGGAGAGGTGTACGCATTCAAATTGATGTTGATCCGGTATCTATGTTATGATGCGGCATTTCTTTTGTCTTATATGTTTTATCCATCTGGCAATGGCGGATACGTTCCCCACCGCCATGGGGCAATGTACATTAGAAATTTATGGCGGTAATGTAACAGATATACCTGAAATTGTAGAACTTATTCAATCTGAAGCGGATCACTTAGTTCAAAATTTTGGAGAAGTAATTACAAGGCCTTACTCTGTTTATATTACTAGTAATATGAATGATTTTTATGAAAAGTCAAAAGGGCCAGTTCCTGAATGGGGAATTGCAGTTGCTAAATTGAATCCTGATCGGGCAATATTGAAATCCCCGGGGATTGCAAATATTTCTTTTACTCGTATGAAAGAGGTTATCATTCATGAATTAAACCATATTTATATGTTTCGTATTCCTAATTATTATAGCATGCCTTCATGGTTTAAAGAAGGGATGGCGATGGCTGTTTCTAAAGAGTTTTCTTTACTTCATAAAATAGAAATATCTAAAGCATATTGGCAAAAGCAGACCATTCCTTTACAGCGATTGCAAAATATGGGCACCCATACAAAAGGAAAAATTAAATTAGCCTATGGTGAATCAGCCGCAGCAATAGAAGCACTCCAATATTATTATGGTGAAGATACTCCGCTGCATATTTTAGATGCTATGCGAAATGGAAAAGAATTTATTGCCGCACTAGAATCTACCATTAATGAGGAATATATAGAATTCCAGATCAATTTTGAAATATATCTGGAAGAAAATTATAATTGGGTCTTCCTCTTGCGGTCCACCAACTATCTGTATGTAATTTTACCTATAATATTGGTATTGGGATTTCTATATCGCAACCACCGCAATAAATTGAAACTAAAACAATGGCAAATTGAAGAAGAACCTATAGATTTAGAGTGTACAGACAATTTACCCAATTAATTATCATTTATTTTTTAACGGGATTCCAGCTCTTTGCTTCAGGATCTTATGAAATTTTTAATTTTCCCGTTGATGCCCGAAATTTAGCATTGCACAATTCAGCATCGGCATACGACGGAATATTACTAAATAATAATCCGGCCTCACTTTCTAAACGTGCAAATGGGAATACATATTCTTATTTTTATCTTCCAGCCAATATCCATTTTACAGGATTTCAAAATGTCCACAATTCAAGCTCTGGAGTGAGAGCTAATAAAGTATCTTTTATGAGCTATGGGGAGATCATTGATAGTAAAACGGAAAAAAAATCCTATGCTTACGACATCCTATTAGAATCTGGCGTCAAAAAGGAAATTAAAAATTTAACATCTGTTGGACTTTCAGCTGGCTATTTATTCAGCTCAATTTCTGGGTATAAATCTCAACTTTTGTATTCAAATATTGGAATTAGAAGCCGTATGTTGAGAAAAAGATTGGGAATTGGATTGTCCCTTGAAAACATTGGCTTTCTTCTTAAATCCTATACCGATGTTAAAGAGCCCATCCCGGCACTTTTTAGAACGGCATTATATTATGAACCACAATATATCCCCCTAATAATAAATGGAGATTTTGTTACTTTTATTGGAGATGATAAGCCATTTCATTTTTCTGTCGGTATTGAGTTTAAACCCCATAATCGACTTACACTTCGTTTGGGAAGCAGTAATCACCGAAAGGGTTATATGACAAATGATTTTTCGTCTGATGTTATTGCAGGGTTTTCCGGAGGTGCAGGTTTTCGTTTTACTAATATGACCCTGGACGTAGGTTTTATGAATTTAGGTCCAGCGGGGTTTGTTATGGGGTTTTCCTTAATGAAGAAGATGGATTAGCTATAAACAATCAAAATTAATGGATCTATAATTAACTTTACTGCAATAATTATCAAAGCCGCC
The DNA here is from genome assembly GCA_030748955.1 of Fidelibacterota bacterium. Classification (GTDB taxonomy): domain Bacteria; phylum Fidelibacterota; class Marinisomatia; order SCGC-AAA003-L08; family D37C17; genus D37C17. Next base: position 80,739 of record JASMKZ010000001.1, read on the forward strand.
CTAAACAGGAATTGAAATACCCTTTCCGGAATAAAAGCCAATATTTTCTTGCCGAAATTGGTACCAATAAAAACCGCTATTACTAAGGGGATTAATAGTTTCATTTCTGCAAAATAATCAAATTGAAAAAAGTAAATGAAGAGAGGAATTTTTCCAGAATGACTTATAGCTTGACAGACTGCTTTATTAGCAATAATAGTTTCTTTAGTAAGCTTACCCTTTAAGAAAAATGGTGCAATGAGGGGACCCGTGGCTCCAATGAATACCGTTGTAATACCACTTACAATTCCCACACCAAAAAAGTTTGACTGGTCATCTTTTGGATTGGGGCGACGGCCAAATAAAAACCAGATAATAAACAGACCAATTAGTGGTTTTAGAAAATCAATTTTGATTTCCTTGGCTGACTCCACTTGAAATAAGGTGATGAGAAGGAAAATAATGAGGGCAGACAGGCTGAGACCAAGTACTGCCCCGGGAAAATATTGGCGAATGATATCCTTTTTAATATGCTGCTGGAAAACATAACTGCGGGTAAAATTACTGACAAGTTGAATAATACCATGTAAAGCTACTACGGTATAGCCTTCGGGAATCATTATTGCCATAATGCCAAGGAGAATAATACCGCCGCCCATACCCAATACTGCCGAAATGGAGGAGGTGATAAATGCAGCAATTATAAGAATTAGGATATCTATTTTTTACCCCTCAGCCCACCCCTCTTTTGGTAGGGGAGATTAATAGCTTAATATAACTGTTTAACAAATTAATTAATGACCTGATATTTTTTCCCAATTTTTACAAAAGCGGCAATAGCTTTATTTAATTGTTCATCAGAATGAGCTGCACTGATCTGCACTCTGATTCTGGCTTCCCCCTTAGGTACCACAGGGAATGAAAATCCAATTACATAAATACCCTCATCCAACATGTCGTTAGCGATATCTTGAGCTAGTTTGGCATCACCCAACATAATGGGCACAATAGGATGAATACCAGGTTTTATTTCAAAACCTGCCGCAGTCATTTTTTCTCGAAAATATATTGTACTATTTTCCAATTTATCTCGAATTTTGGTAGTTTTAGATAACATATTCAACACAGCAATAGAAGCGGAAACAATAGCTGGTGCAACTGTATTACTAAAAAGATAGGGGCGTGATCTCTGGCGTAGAATATCAATTATTTCCTCCCTGCCGGAAGTAAACCCTCCGGAAGCACCGCCTAAAGCTTTGCCTAATGTTGAGGTAATAATATCAACTCTGCCCATGACATCGCAATGTTCAATAGACCCTCGGCCAGTTTTACCAAAAAATCCAGTAGCGTGAGAATCATCCACCATTACCAAGGCATTGTATTTTTCTGCCAGATCACAAATACTTTCCAGTTTAGCTACAAATCCATCCATTGAAAATATACCATCAGTAGCAATGAGTCGGGTTCGTGCATTCTGTGTCTTAATTAGAATGCTTTCCAGCCCTGTCATATCTGAATTGGGGTAGCGGTATCGCTGGGCCTTACACAAGCGAATGCCATCTATAATAGAAGCATGGTTTAGAGCATCGGAAATTATGGCATCCTCTGGCCCCAATAATGTTTCAAAAAGTCCGCCATTAGCATCAAAACATGAGGTATATAAAATGGTATCATCCGTTTGTAAAAAAGTGGAAACTTTTTCCTCTAACTGTTTATGGATGGATTGAGTGCCACAAATAAACCGTACAGAGCTGAGCCCAAAGCCCCACTTTTCTACGCCATCTTTAGCCGCCTGAATGAGCTGTGGATGATTGGCTAATCCCAAATAATTATTGGCACAAAAATTCAAAACTTGATTTTCTTTTACTGTGATTTCAGCTTGCTGTTGAGATTCAATAATACGTTCCTGCTTATACAGTCCGTCTTCTTTTATGCTGGTGATTTCATCTTGTAATCTATTTTGAATCGTATTCAATTTTACTCCAATTTAATTTTTATACATTTGTTGTAAATCTGGAATGAGATAGTCTTTCATACCTAAATCCAAATTAAAGGCTGGGGCCCAGTTCCAATCATTTTTTGCCATGCTGTCATCAGTATCCGCCGGCCAGCTATCCACCATTTTCTGGCGTTTTTCTGATATTTCATAATCTATTTGGGCTTTTGGGTAATGCTCTAAAACCTTTTGCCTGAATTCTTCAGCCGTTGGTGAGAAGGATCTGATATTATAGACAGTTCTTGATATATTGTCCTTTGGTGCAGACATTAAATGGGTGATTGCCTGGATGGCATCGGGCATAGTCATAAATGGAATCTGCGTGTCCTCCCGAACAAAGCATTTATAAGATTTTCCCTTGGCAGCGGCATGGAGCATTTCAGGAATGTAGTCGGATGTTCCCCCGGCGGGAATCGTTTTTGAAGATATAATTCCTGGAAAGCGAATAGAACGAAAATCAATATAACGATGATGTAGTTCTGCACCCAACCGTTGATAATTATTGGTGTAGTAATTTCCTAAATGCTCACAATAAAGTTTATTACAGCCGTATATAGTGGACGGATTTCTAAAGCTATCCTCTTTTATAGCCCCGGAGCTGTTTTTCTCATCTAAGCCTGAAAAACCGTAAACTGCAATAGAGCTGGGAAAGAAAAATTTCACAGACCTTCCTTGAGATCGACCCTGTTCAAGTGCCAAATTAAGCAGGTTTAGTGTACCGCCAACATTTACATCATGTGCTGACTGGGGGGAAAATTCTGCCCGGGTTGATAAAATGGCTGCCAAATGATAAATTGTGTCAAATTCATATTCGCCGTTTAACTGCTCAATCAGACTTTGATCTAGTATATTGCCCATGAGCTCTTCATTTACTAATGCCGATATAGAGCCATCTAATGGATTCAAATCTAATGCTACAATATTTACATTATTTTTCTGATGTAATGCACCAATGAGTCCATGACCCATTTCACCATTAGCCCCCGTTATTAAAATGGCTGATTTTCTCATAAACTGTTCCTTATTTCATAATTGTTGAAGGATGTAATTTACATAGTTTACAATCATTCACCCTTGGTTTGCATCTTTATAGATCAATAATTTTTCCCATGAATAGAATGATCATCGTTACCCTTCTGCTTTTAATTTTTAATTCTTGTGCAGAAAATAAAAATATTACTACCTCTGGTAATTCTATTCAGTTTGGAACTGAATCTACTCTTGATATTGTTACATGGAATATTCAATATTTCCCCAAAAATAATTTCACTGTAGACTATCTTGCAGAATTAATTGATTCAATGAATGTAGATATTATTGCTATGCAAGAAATTTGGGGTGATGGGGCTTCAAATAGTTTTGATAATTTAAAGAATCAATTAGATGGTTGGAATGGTTATAGAAAATCATCAGGCCTTGCTTATTTATATAAAATCGAAATAGTTATAAATGATATATATGAAATAAATAATTTGAATGAAATTATTCGGACGCCATATTTATTATCTATAAATTGGAATGGACAGGATATATATATCATAAATAATCATTTCAAGGCTTTTGGCGGAGCGGAAAACGAAGCGGAGCGAAAAATTGCATCAGAAAAAATAGAAAATTATATCAAAGAATATTTAGAAGACTTAAATGTAATTGTTCTTGGAGACTTAAATGATGAACTCAATGATGAAGAAAGTATAAATGTATTCCAAAATTTTATTATTGATAGTACAAATTATAAATTTGTTGATATGGATATAGCCTATGGTTCTAGTGACAATTTTTCTTGGCCAGGCTGGCACCAAAATACATATAATTCAGCCCATTTTGATCATATACTTATTACCAATGAACTGTTTGATGAATTTAAAAATGAGGGTTCTTCTGTACAGACCATTCGCATAGAAGAATACTTTGATAATGGCTGGAGCGAATATGAAAATTATATTTCTGACCACCGCCCAGTTGGATTGCGATTAAAGTTCTCTCAATAATTAATATTTAATTTATGGACAACTCATAATGATATATTTTTCATCTATCTAGTAATTCACTAAATTCTACATCAAATAAACATCAAAATATAAGGATTTCAATTGTCAAAAGGAGTAACCCCAAAAAGTAAAGATTATGCCCGTTGGTACACGGATGTAATAACAAAAGCAGAAATGGCAGATTATGGACCTGTAAAAGGAACCATGGTCATTCGACCCTACGGTTTTGGTGTATGGGAAAGTATAAAAGAATCTTTTGATAAACGGTTTAAGGAGACGGGTCATGTAAATGCCTATTTCCCATTATTTATACCCAAATCTTTTTTATCAAAAGAAGCGGATCATATAGAAGGATTTGCCAAGGAATGTGCAGTAGTGACACATTCTAGATTGAAATCATCACCGGACGGAGAAGGTGTGGTTGTTGACCCCGATTCAAAATTAGAGGAAGAGATAATTGTGCGCCCCACTTCTGAAACAGTGATTTGGTCCATGTATAAAAAGTGGATTAATTCATACCGCGATCTTCCCATTCTTATTAACCAATGGGCCAATGTAGTACGCTGGGAAATGCGCACCCGTTTGTTTCTGCGAACAAGCGAATTTTTATGGCAGGAAGGACATACTGCCCATGCAACTGAGCAAGAAGCCCGGGAAGAAAGCAAGCAAATGCTGGATATTTATCAGGAAGTGTTGGAGGAAGTTTTAGCCATCCCTGTATTAACAGGATTGAAATCAGAAGCCGAACGTTTTGCCGGAGCGGTGGATACTTATTGTATAGAAGCTATGATGGGTGATAAAAAAGCGTTACAAGCAGGAACATCTCATTATCTGGGTCAAAATTTTGCCAAAGCATTTGATGTAAAATTCCAGACTGAAAATAATAAAGAGGAGCTGGTTTATGCTACAAGCTGGGGAGTCAGCACACGGTTGGTAGGAGCGCTTATTATGGTGCATGGTGATGATAAAGGCTTGCGCTTACCTCCAAAAGTTGCCCCGGTGCAAATTGTTATTATTCCAATTATCAAGAACGAAAACAGTATGGCAGAGGTTGAAAAATTTCTTAAACCCTTCTTAGCAGAATTAAAAGAAATTGGTATTCGATTTAAATTGGATGACAGGCAGAATATTTCCCCAGGTTTCAAATTTAATGAATGGGAAATGAAAGGAGCACCTATTCGCGTTGAAGTTGGCCCCAGAGATATGGAAAGTGGGACGATATTCTGTGCTCGCAGAGATACAGGTGAGAAAACTCCTTATAAAATTGAATCAGCCGCCTCGACTATGAGTCAGCTATTAGAAGAAATTCAAAAAAATATGTTTAACCAGGCATTTGAGTTCAGAGAAAAGAATACTTTTTCTACTGATAGCTATGCAGAATTTAAAAATCTAATTGAGAAAGGCGGGTTCATACGCTGTGGTTGGGATGGCAACCCGGATTCTGAAGCTAAAATTAAAGAGGAAACAAAAGCCACCATCCGATGTATTTTGCTGGATGAAAAAATTAAAGAAAAAAATTGTATTTATTCAGGGAATCCCACTAAACATGAGGTAATTTTTGCCCGGGCATATTAATTATCCACATTCTTTTTCTATTTAATTTTTTGTGTTAATTGCTACCAATGCCATTGTACTAAAAAGAATACCATTTAGTGATACCAGTATTATTTGCCGTATGTTTACGGAGAATTGTGGGAAAGTAAGCATCTTGGCAAAAGGTGTATTAAGGCCAAAAAATATTACTGGAGCATTATTGGAACCAATTAATCATATCCACATTCAATATTATAATAAATCAAATAGAGATATTCAGATTTTAAAAGATGCGAGCTTTGTCCAACAATATCCCCAAATAAAAAATAATTTAACTCGAATAATTTTGGGATTAGCTGTTGTTGAAATTATTGACAGGGCAACTTTAGACTACAATCCTTACTCTGTATTATATCGTCTTGGCTGGAGAGTGCTGGATAAATTAAATGATGCTTCCCAAAATTATTGGTTGGTATTTGCATTCTTTTTATATCAATTATCAATTCGACTAGGATTTATGCCAAACCTGAAAAATTGTAGCAAATGCTTTTCGGAAATATTGCAAGGTAGCATTGATGATTATACCGGCGAATTAGTTTGTACAAAATGTGTAACGCAAAGTCAAATACACTTAGAAAAAAGCAGTTTTGTAACACTTCAAAAAATAACAGACTTACACCTAGATGATTTAAAATCATTAAAAATTGAGAAAAATAGTATAATTAATCCAATTAGATTTTTAGATTTATTTACATCTTTTCATATTGAAGGGTTAAAGCGGGTGCGCTCTATGGAGATGGTTCGTAAGTTAATTATTGAAGAAAATGATAAATTTGCTTAAATGAGATATCAATATACAAGTCCGGGGTTTAGGCAAAGATTTTCCCCACCAACATTTACCATTCCCAATGGGGTGAAATTTCTCGTAATAGTAAATATTATTGTTTTTATTTTAGCCGAACTTTCCGGACAAAAAAGTATTTTATTTACATCTTTTGGATTGGTCCCCAGTGAAGTATGGACAAATTATAAAGTTTGGCAACTTTTTACCTACCTTTTCATTCATGGGGGCTTTATCCATATATTTTTTAATATGTTTGTTTTGTGGATGTTCGGGAAAGATTTAGAAATGCAATGGGGGAAAAACCAATTTTTATTTTTTTATTTTACGTGTGGAATTGGAGCAGGATTAATTACAGTACTGTTTGGCATTTATTCTATTGTACCCATAGTTGGCGCTAGTGGTGCTGTTTATGGTTTATTGGTCGCTTATGGATTTACCTATCCTAACAGAATGGTTTATTTATATGGGCTTTTTCCATTAAAAGTAAAATATATGGTACTTGGTCTTGGTGTAATTGCATTTATTGCTTTCTTATCTGCCAATCAGTCGAATGTGAGTCATATTACTCATTTATCGGGAATGATTATTGGACTCCTGTTTATTTATTTTAATGTTAATTGGAAAAATTTAAAAAGGGGGTATTACAAATTACGGTTAAAAAATCTGAAACAAAAGTTGCCCACTAACAATGGGAAAGAAATACTTATGAAAAAAAGGGTAGATGAAATATTAGATAAATTAAATGAGTCAGGTTGGGAAAGTTTAACTGATCAGGAAGAAAAATATTTAACCCAGGCTAGCAAGGAGCTTTTTGGTGATCGCCCACCCAATTAAATTAGACATTAAATTTAAAAAATATTACATCCCCATCTTGTACAATATATGATTTTCCTTCCTGCCTTATTTTTCCTGCCTCTTTTAATGCCGCCTCAGACTTAAATTGCATCAATTCAGCGAAGGAATAAATTTCTGCCTTAATAAATCCTCGCTCTATATCTGAATGAATTTCTCCTGCTGCTTGGAGTGCTGATATTCCTTTGGAGACGGTCCAAGCCCGCACTTCTTTTTCTCCGGCAGTAAAAAATGTTTCCAACCCCAACAAATCATAGCTGGCATGAATGAGTTTATCCAATCCAGGTTCATGTAGATTATATTCCTCCAGGAAAAACACACGTTCTTCATCTTGTAAATTTGAAATTTCTGCCTCTAGTTTTCCACATAATCGAATGGCAGCATTCCCTCTTTCTTCTGAAAAATCGAATAATTTTTGTAATCCAACGCTTCTTTGTTCAGACATGATTTCATTTTCATCCACATTTGCTACATATAGGGTGGGCTTATCTGTTAAGAGCGAAAGAGGTTTAATAAGTATACGTTGATCTGAAGTTAATTCAATGTCATGCACCAATATACCCTCATTCATTTTAGGTAAGATAATATCTAAAACGAGCAACTCTTTTTTGGCATCTTTGTCTCCAATTCGGGCATTTTTTTGCAGTTTTTCAAACCGCTTGTCAATAGAGGTAATGTCTCTGATTAATAGTTCAGTTTCTATAGTTTCAATGTCCCTAACAGGATCTAGACTTTCTTCCACATGGGTGATATTGTTTCCTTCAAAGGAGCGAACCACATGTAAAATTGCATCTACATCGCGTATGTGAGATAAAAACTGGTTTCCCAGACCCTCCCCTTTGCTTGCCCCACGGACGAGTCCTGCAATATCTACAAACTCTACCGTGGCAGGAGTAATGGCTTTTGGATTAAAAATAGTAGATATATCTGCTAATCTTTTATCTGGCACCTCAACAATACCCACATTTGGATCTATGGTACAAAAGGGGTAATTTTCTGAAGGTATGGCAGATTTGGTGAGTGCATTAAATATGGTTGATTTCCCAACATTGGGCAATCCTACAATTCCGGCCTTTAATCCCATAGTGAAAATTAAGGAGAATTAAATATTATTTTATTATAATCAATTTTTCATTTGTATGAATTACTTTGAGGTGGCAGAAATAGGTCATTAAATTTTATAATCTTATTAATCAGGAGATATACAAAATATGAAAGATTGGGCAGTAATTTTAGGTTCATCAAGCGGGTTTGGGGCGGCAACATGTAGAGAAATTGCTTCCAAGGGTATTAATATTTATGGAATCCATTTAGATCGGAGGGCAGCCATGGAATCTATAAATTCGTTGGTTAATGAATTAAAAAGCCATAATGTAGAAGTCCATTTCAGAAACATGAGTGCTACTGATGCTGAAAAGCGTAAAGCAGTCATCGAAGAATTAAAATCAATCGGCAATGTGCGGGTAAAAATTCTTATGCATTCTTTAGCATTTGGTGCATTAAAACCTGTAATAGATGTGGATGCAGCTAATACACTGCAACAGCGGCAAGTTGAAATGACATTAGATGTAATGGCCAGTAGTATCCTTTATTGGTCACAAGAATTATTCCAAGCGGGATTGTTACAAAAAGGTTCCCAAATATTTGCCATGACCAGCTCCGGCGGTCATAGACAATGGAAAGCTTATGGGGCTGTGTCTGCAGCCAAAGCTAGTTTAGAGTCCTATTGTCGACAATTGGCTTTTGAATTATCTGAATATGGAATTGCAGCCAATGCTTTGCAGGCTGGAGTTACAGATACACCAGCCTTAAGGAAAATACCTGAAAATGAAAAAATGATAGAACATGCTTTATTGTTAAACCCAGGCAAACGATTAACGATACCGGAGGATGTAGCACAAACAATTGCTACTCTAGGGTTATCTGAAAATTCGTGGCTGACAGGAAACACCATACGTATAGATGGCGGAGAGGATATTACGGGGTAGTAGTTTTTTGCTTTACAGTTTTTATTGATTCAGCAGGAATTTTATTCTGAATTAACTCCATAACTTTTCTATTGTCATCTGATGGGAATAACTCAAAGGCTTCCCGAGCCTCTACAGCGGCATCATCATACCAATTCTTTTTTGCATAAGCCACCGCCAGATTGTGGTGAGCCCTTGATTTTAACCTGATTTGGGAATAATCCAATTTTTCATTTTGGGAAGAGAGATTATGAATTACAAATTTAAACTCCAGCACAGCCTTTTCTATCATATCCCACTCGTAATACTGAATACCTCGCTCCATAGCAAGTTCTGAATCACCCTTACATCCAAGGGCGACCATAATCAGCAAAGGGTAAAAATATTTTTTCAATGTGTATATTTTGATTTTATGAATTTAATTTAGTAGGGAAAATTTCCATGCATTGATTCTGTTAAAACAAGCAAAATTATATAATAAAATCGAAAAGGCCGAACCCTTGGGACGGCAAATAGGTTCAGCCTTTTTGTTAACTGAAGGAGGAAGGAAGTTAACTAGGCAATATTATATAGCTTTCTTAACACTTGTCAATCAGCAAAACACTGATTTTATTTGTAGGATTTTTCTTACAAATTATTAATCCTCCTTTATAATTCAAAGAACCGTCGAAATTTTTGAATAAAAAAATATTAATCTTCAAGCTTGTAATCGATTGCATAATGAATAATATCCGAGTTTGTCTCTAAATCTAATTTATCCAAAATTCGAGAGCGATATGTACTTACTGTTTTAGGACTGATGGAAAGATTTTTCGCAATTATTTTTATAGAATCTCCTTTTGCAATCATTTTTAATACTTCAAATTCTCTATCCGATAAATATTCGTGGGGTTCTTTGTCATTATCATGGAAAATATCGGTAGCCAATAGATCTGCCACTTCCGGACTTATATATTTTCTACCATCATTTATTTTCCGGATTGCTTTTACAAGCTGGCTGGAAGCCGTATCTTTCGTGATATATCCAGAGGCGCCCGCTTTAATTGCCCGCATGGCATACTGCTCTTCAGCATGCATACTCAACATTAAAACCGGTAGATCTTTATCATGTTTTTTAATTTCTTTCAAGGTTTGCAGGCCATTTTGTCCTGGCATTGAAATATCTAATAATATCAAATCACATTTATTTTTCCATATATATTCAAGAGCTTCCAATCCACTGGAAGCCTCTGCAACAACATTCATGTCTGCGGAATCATCAATAATTCGCTTAATACCTTCTCTTACAATTAAATGGTCATCAGTTATTAATATCTTAATCATATATATCTTAATTTAGTTAATAGTGGTAGTCTTTTTATGATAGAATTCATGCTTTTATAGGAGAGTAAAGTTTACGCATAAATTTTACAGCTTCTTTGATATTGTTGCCAATCGGAAAAAGCCTGATTTTTTTGTAGGGCAATTCCTACAAAAATTTTGTCCGGTAGCATATAGTAAATGACATAATAGATTAAAACCCAACAGTAATGCTACTCCTATTAATAAAATTTGGTCCTTCGTTTATTTTTCGCATTGCTGTTACAAATAAGTTGGATGCCTCTACCACAATTTTCATGTTGAAAATAGTAATAATTTGTTTAATCATTTTATGTAAACTCAAAATATTAATCATAATATTATGCCTTGATTTTAGCCTGTAGTGGCAATTCTACAATTATAGCTGTTCCTTCTTTGGGTGTGCTTACAATTTCTAATTTCCCCCCTAAGATAGAGGCACGTTCTTTCATTCCAAAAACACCAAAGGAAGCATTATTATTGCCAGTATTATTTTCAGACATTCCTATGCCATCATCTTTTATTTCTAATTTTATGAAGAGTTTTTCGATACTTAAACATATTTCAACCTTTGTTGCCTTTGCATGGCGCGCAATATTGGTTAGGGATTCTTGGGCTATACGAAAGATGGTTGTTGATTGTTCTGTTGAAATATTTTCATCATTCCCAATCATATTTAATTTATATATTGATTCAGACCGTTTTTTATATTGGGCCACTTGCCATTCAATAGCTGATTTTAATCCCAGATCATCAAGAATACTGGGTCGTAGTTCCTGACTGATTCTCCTGGTTGTTTTAATAGTGTGGTCCACCAATTTACTTAATGAATTTAACCGATTTAATATATCAGAATCTGTGTTTTTATCCCCTTTGCCTTTTAGATAATCTATGTCCATATTAATACTGGTGAGATTCTGTCCCAATTCATCATGGATTTCCCGAGCAATATGGCCTCGTTCTTGTTCCTGCACATTTTGAATATGGGATGATAAACTGCGCAGCTCTTCTTGATATTGTCGGATCTCAGTAATATCAATCACTGTTCCAATGGTTTTATATAATTTCCCATCTGAGTCTTGTATAAATTCAGCCTGTTCGCTGAGATGCTTTGTTACTCCATTCTTTAATTTAATTCTAAACATTCCCCTATATGGTGCCATTGTCTTTTCTGCATCAATCCAGCGATTTTTCATCCAATCTAAATCATCAGGATGTAAATATTCCCAAAATAGATTTGGTGATATTTTGTCCGTCTTATTAAGTCCAAACATTTTTCGCAATTCTGAAGACCAATATACTTCACCAGTTTTATGATTTTCTTCCCAATTTCCAAGTCGTGCCATTTCCTGGGCCTTTTGTAGCCGTCTCTCGCTTTCTTCAAAACGCAAACGGGTGGAATAGAGTTCGGTCATATCCATTACGGTTCCAAATGTTTTGTCTAAATCCCCTTTTATATCTGATCCGAATTCAGCTTGTATATGTATGTGTTTAACGTTACCATTCTTAATTTTTATGCGTACATTTTTATTCAATGTTTTTTTTAGTTTTTTTGCTTCTTTCCATGCGAGCCTCATTTTATCATCATCATCTGGATGCACATTTTCCCAAAACGTCTCCCTGCTTATTGGGGAATTTATATTGACATCAAATATATCACACGCTATTGGAGATAAGTTTAATATTTCTGTTTTATGATCATACTCCCAGCTTCCAAGCTGTGCCAGCTCCTGTGCTTTTTGCAGTCGTGTCTCACTTTCTTCAAGACGCAAACGGGTGGAATACAATTCAGTAATATCCTGCGATGTTCCGCTTATATGTATTGGCTCCCCCTTTTTATTATAATCAATTTGGGCAATAGAATGCATCCATTTTTCTGCTCTATCTTTTGTTATTATCTTATGAAAATAATCTAGAGAATTTTCTTTATTATGCAGCGCAGTCTCAACTAATTCCAGAGTGGTTTCTTTAAAATCTGGATGCATCACTTTATTTAAAAAATTCTCGTTTGTTAGTGTAAACTGATTCTTTTCTAATCCATAAATTTCATAAAGTTTATCGGACCAGACAACAGTCTCATTTTGAATATTATATTTAAAGCTTCCCATTTGCCCTATATCTTGGGCAGTTTTGAGAAGATTGGTGGTTTGAAGTAATTTTTCTTCTGCACCTTTTCTCTCTGTAATGTCTCGGCTGATAACTGAAAATCCGGTGATTTTGTTATCCTTAACAATAGTATTGATACCCAGCTCCATCCAAAGCCTATCTCCGTTTTTATCCATAACGGGCACTTCCATTTGCAGTGAATTATGAAGTGACCCCTTTTTCTTTGGTATAAGTGATGAAAATGTGTCGTACACTTTCTGTTTGTAGTCTTCCCGAACCATTTTGCTGGAATTTGTTCCGATGACATCATCTGAAGTATAGCCAGACATTTTTTCAAATACATTATTTACAAAAATAAAGTTTCCCTCAAGGTCTACATTATAAATAACATCACTCGTTGATTCAATAAAGTGCTTGTGGGCTTTTTCTGATTTGAGAAGTTTTTCTTCCACTTCTTTGTGTGCCGAAACATCTCGTATAACTAAAATTTTTCCAAGTGACAGGCCTCCCCTGGTTATAGGATTTTGTGCAATAGTAACATAGTGTCCAGTTCTGGTTTTGGTTTCAATATTGTTCTTAGTTAATAATAAATCTTCATTTTTTTCAAATAGCTTTTTTACATTTACATTTACAATCTGCCCCTTAAGATCAAATAGTTTTCTTGCTGCTCTGTTTAAATTTATAATAATACCAGCATCGCTGGTAATAAACACTGCATCCGATGAGTGTAAATATAATTCATCTCCTATTTTTTCCATGGGCTGATTAAGAAAATTATATTTTAATAAAGCAGGCAGTAAAAATATAGACTGTACAGATAAAGACAATGAAGCAAGATGAAGTTCACCGCTGTATCCAAGCACATCATCAAGAAACACATTGGTTATTACAGAAATAAGCAGACAGATGACTGATCCATAAAATAATATTTTCAATTGCATTGTTAAGAGTCTTTCGGACTGATTCGTAGTTTTTTTATTAGAAGGGAAAAAAATATTTCCTTTAATTCCTATGAGATATATACTATAAAAAGCGGGAGGTAAAATACCCCAAAATGTAATTTGTAGAAACCAAGGGCCAGTATATGCCATTGTTCCAAGATTGAAGCCTTTGTAACCTAATATAATTTTATCAGAAAATAAAGTAACAATTATTGATGCTGTTATTAGCATTGAAAATAAATTAAATATTATGTCCCTTTTCTTTCCTAAAAACAAATATATAAAATTTAAAAAGAAGATTGATAAAGGCATCCAAAAAAAAGCCTGAATTTTCACTATTATGTTTTTTATTTCTATGTTATCAAAAATGTTAATAATAATACAATCAAAAATTGTATATAATATAATAAAAGCCAAAAAAACCAAGTAGGCATAATTAGTTTTATTATTTTTTGTATTACTGGCAACATATCCAAAAATAGTTGAGTTAATTATTGTTGCAACTATAACTAGTATTATGCTTGCTTGATTATCCATAATACAAAATCACATTAAATAGTTTTAATAACATTCCAGATTGATTCAGCAATATTATCGATTTGCCATGCTTCTATTGTAAGTGCCGGGGCAATGCGAACCGTACTATGATGAGTTTCCTTTGCGTATACCCCATGTTTTAATAGTTCAACAGAAACATGGTGGCCATCCAAATGGGGAGAATTTTGCATCTCAAAAGCGGTAAGCAATCCTTTACCTCGCACCTCTTTTATTTTGTCAGGGAAGTCTGTTTGCATATTTTCAAAGTGACTCATTAATTGAGCACCTCTTATTTTAGCATTTTCAGCAAGTTTTTCTTCAATCAATACCTTAATAGCATAAACACCTACCACGGCTCCAAGTGGATACCCGCCAAAAGTTGATCCCTCGGAACCCGGAGTGAGCACACCTATAACTTCATCAGACCCCGCCACAAATGAAACTGGGAGGATTCCGCCTCCAGCAGCCTTACCACAACCCATGAGATCAGGTTTTACATTATAAAGCTGGTGGGCAAAGTTAGCTCCGGTTCTGCCAAACCCGGTTTGAACCTCATCCATAGCTAAAAGAATATTATGTTTATCACACAAGGCTCTAACTTGAGTCCAATAATTTTTATCCGGAACAATTACGCCAGCTTCGCCCTGAATTGGTTCAACCAGATAAGCCGCAATTTTATCCCCCTTTTTTTCGAAGAGAGATGTGAGAGCATCAATATTGTTAAAAGGCACTAATTCGATTCCCGGAACAAATGGGCCAAACCCCTCTCTTGCATCAGGGTCGTCGGACATGGAGACAGCGGTAACCGTTCTGCCATGAAAATTCCCCCTTGCAGCTACAATAATAGCTTCATTTTCAGGAATGCCTTTCACCTTATATCCCCAACGGCGGGAAAGTTTGAACATGAGTTCAGGAGCTTCTACGCCTGCAACCTTAGGGACAACCCTGTCCATTTCAGTAATTCCTGTGGTTGCTAACAAAAAAGCACTCATATATTTATGCCGTATAGATCGTGGAACGGTTGGCAACTTTTCTTCAGCGAGGTGTTTAACTACAGCGTCAACAATGGTCTGATTAAGTTGTCCCTGATTCACCGCAGAATAACAGCAGAGCCCATCAATTAGTTCTTCCTCTATATAAGCAGCCACTCCATTTTCTGATGGCTTTCTACATATAAGAGTAGAGGAATCCTTTACATGGCTTACCACTACATTTTCAAGAGGATTATAATTACGACCCCCTTTATCTTTATCTATTCTTTCATGTTCTGCCGGTGAAAGATCACCCAGTCGAGAATTATTAATGGTGAGATCATCTCCATAGCCATTAATTGATAGATTTGGCATAATATACTCCTATAAAATGGGTTTGAAAATAGCTGAGGAATTTAAACTAAAATATAAAAGAAATTCGGAACTATTTTTAGAAACTCAGCGACCGATTCTCAAGAGATCTGTAACTAAAAACGCAAGTTCGAGACTTTGTTCATTATTAAGTCGAGGGTCGCAGGCAGTTTCATATCTAGAATTCAAATCTTCATCGCTAATTTCTCGTGCTCCGCCTAAACATTCAGTAACATTATCGCCCGTTAATTCAAAATGTACACCGCCGGGAATAGTACCTTCTGCACGATGAATAGCAAAAAAGTGTTCCAATTCTTCTAAAATTGTATTGAAATGTCGTGTTTTAAATCCATTTTCAGTTTTATATGTGTTGGCATGCATGGGGTCACATACCCAGAGCACATTTTGGCCATTTTCTTTTATTGATTTAATGATTGGAGGCAATTTACTACGAATTGCGTCTGCACCCATTCGTGTGATAAGAGTAAGTTTCCCCCACTCGTTTTCTGGATTTAATTTTTCACATAAAGCGATAAGTTCATCTTCAATAATTGTAGGGCCCACTTTGATACCAATAGGATTATCAACTCCTGAGAGAAACTCCACATGCGCTCCATCTGGTTGCCGCGTTCGATCGCCAATCCACAGAAAATGAGCAGAACAATCATACCATTTTTTTGTTAGAGAATCTTGTCGAGTAAGAGCATGTTCATATCCCATTAATAGAGCTTCATGAGATGTAAAAAATTCTGTTAACTTTAATGCAGCAGTATTATCTGAAGTTATTCCCACTGCCTTCATAAATGTAAGAGCATCATCGATACTTTTTGCAATTTTTTCATACCGCTGACCTTGGGGAGATTGTGCAATAAATTCTTGATTCCAAACATGGGCTTTATTTAAATCTGCGAATCCGCCAGTTGTAAATGCCCTAAGAAGATTTAAGGTAGCAGCGGATTGATTATAGGTTCGTAATAATCGTTTAGGATTTGGTTTCCGATTTTTCTCAATAAACTTAATATCATTTACAGCATCTCCACGATAAGATGGAAGTTCAAGTCCGTCACGGGTTTCTGTATCTGAGCTACGGGGTTTGGCAAACTGACCAGCAATTCGTCCAAGTTTCACCACATTACAGGAAGCGCCATAAGTTAAGATCACAGACATCTGCAGTAAAATTTTAAGTTTATCTCTTATAGAATCCGCCCGAAAATCATCAAAGGTTTCGGCACAGTCTCCACCTTGAATTAAAAACCCATCTCCGCGAGCTGCATTGGCGAGCTGCTGTTTTAATGCTCTGACTTCCCCAGCAAAAACAAGGGGAGGATAGTTCGTTATTTCAGATATAACTTTTGAATAATCTTCAGATTTTTCCCATCCGGGTTGTTGAGCTGCAGTTAGATTCTGCCAACTATCTGGTGTCCATGATTTTCCCATATAGAAAAATTACGAAATGTATAATAACCTGCCTATAAAAGAATAAATAGATGAGTAGTATTTCTAATAAAATCTAGTAAATAATTCTTTTTCACATTCTCTAAATTCATGTACTTTTCAAGTTCCGCATGAATAAAAAAACCAACAATTTTCTATTTGAAAACCACATTTTTGTAAAGGGTGCCAGAGAGCATAACTTGCAAAATATAGATGTAGAAATTCCCCGCGATAAATTGGTGGTAATTACAGGGTTATCAGGATCTGGGAAGTCCTCCTTGGCATTTGATACAATTTATGCTGAAGGTCAAAGACGATATGTAGAGTCACTTTCTGCTTATGCAAGACAATTTCTAGGACTCATGGAGAAACCTGATGTAGACTACATTGAAGGGTTGTCTCCAGCAATTTCAATTGAACAAAAAACTTCCAGTAAAAATCCTCGTTCTACTGTTGGCACTATCACAGAAATTTATGATTATATGCGGCTTCTATATGCTAGAATTGGTGTTCAACATTGTAATAATTGTGGAGGAGCTGTTGAGCGGCAAACCGTTCAGCAAATTGTAGATAAAATATTATCGTTTAAAGATGGAACCAAGTTTCAGGTTTTGGCTCCCGTAGTTCGAAGTAGAAAGGGTCAATTTAAAGATGTTTTGAAAACAATTGCCCAGGAAGGGTTTGTGAGAGTCAGAATAGATGGAGAGGAAAAAAATCTATCTAATAAAATTGAGTTAGAAAAAAATATTAAACATAATATTGAAGTGTTGGTAGATCGCCTCGTTTCAAAAAAAGGAATAAAAGATAGATTAACAGGATCAATTGAACTTGCACTTAAAGTTGGGAATGGGCTGGTAATTATTGATGAAATTGGTAAAAAAGAGCAACTTTACAGCGAATATTTCTCCTGCCCTAAATGTGATATTTCATTTGAAGAACTCCAACCAAGAGCATTTTCGTTTAATTCACCATTTGGTGCATGTACTACCTGCGATGGACTAGGAACGAAAGTATCCATTGATCCTGAATTGGTTATTCCAAATGCTAAAAAATCACTCATTCAAGGAGCGATTGATCCCATTGGTGAACAACCACGAGGGAATTGGTATAGCGCAATTCTGAAAAGTTTGGCGTTCCATTATGATTTTAATTTTACAACCCCTTGGAAAAAATTAACAGAAGAAGTGCAGAATATTCTCCTTTACGGTACCCACCCCGGAGAAAAAATTACCATGTCATATCAATCTGAGAAATTTAAGGGTGAATATAAAGGAAAATTTGAAGGTGTAATTCCCAATCTTCAACGAAGATATACCCAAACAAAATCTGGACAAATGCGAGATTGGATAGAAAAATATATGGCAATACAAAATTGTCTTGAATGTGGTGGTGCACGATTGAAATCGGCAAGCCTTGCCGTTACTATAGACAAAAAAAATATTCATGAACTTACTGAAGAAACGGTTGGGATTTTACATAAATTTTTCAACAATATAAAATTATCAAATCGTGATGCTGAAATCTCCGAGCAAATTATTAAGGAAATCAAATCAAGATTAAATTTTCTTGTAAATGTGGGATTGGATTACCTTACTCTCAACCGATCATCGGGGACACTATCCGGTGGTGAATCTCAACGAATTCGATTGGCAACACAAATTGGTTCTCAATTAGTAGGGGTATTATATATTTTAGATGAACCTACTATAGGTTTGCACCAAAGAGATAATCAAAGACTAATTAAAACACTTCAACATTTGCGGGATTTAGGGAATACAGTAATTGTTGTTGAGCATGATGAAAATACTATTCTTGCTGCAGATTGGGTGTTAGATTTAGGACCACGTGCAGGAACCCATGGTGGTAAAATTATAGCCAGTGGAACTCCCAAAGACATTATTCAAAGTAAAAATTCACTTACCGGAAAATATTTAACGGGGAAAGCCGGTATAAAAATTAAAAATAGTCGTCGAAAAGGTGTTGGGTTTTTTTTAACATTAATAGGCGCAACTGGAAATAATCTAAAAAATATTACAGTGAAGTTTCCACTTGAGAAATTTACAAGTATTACAGGCGTATCAGGTTCAGGTAAATCAAGCCTCATAAACCAAACTTTGTATCCACTAATGTCTAGAGAATTATATTCTAGTTTGCGTAAACCATTACATTTTGAATCTATAAAAGGGATGGTACATATAGATAAAATTATTGATATAAATCAATCTCCAATTGGGCGGACTCCTCGCTCAAATCCCGCCACATATACGGGAGTATTTACTCATATTAGGGAATTATATAGTCAATTGCCAGAATCAAAAATTCGGGGATATCAGCCAGGGAGGTTTTCCTTTAATGTGAAGGGAGGCCGTTGTGAAACATGTCGAGGTGCAGGACTGATTAAAATTGAAATGCATTTCCTGGCAGATATGTATGTTCAATGTGAAGAATGTAAAGGTTTGAGATATAATAGGGAAACCCTTGAAATAGTTTATAGAGGAAAAACGATATCTGAAGTTTTGGAATTTACAATTGAAGATGCTCTAAAGTTTTTTGAAAATCATCCTCAAATTAAAAGAAAATTGGAGACATTAAATAATGTGGGACTTGGTTATATTCATTTAGGACAACAAGCTACAACGCTTTCAGGTGGAGAATCTCAACGAGTAAAATTAGCAGCAGAATTATCTAGAGCAGGGACTGGCAGAACATTATATTTATTGGATGAGCCTACCACTGGCCTTCATTTTGAAGATGTAAAAATGTTACTTCACGTATTACACGGTTTAGTAGATAAGGGAAATACAGTTGTGGTAATTGAACATAATTTGGATGTTATTAAATCTTCTGATTGGATTATTGACCTAGGTCCTGAAGGAGGTGAAGGTGGAGGAAACATTGTAGCTGAAGGCACCCCAGAAATGGTGAGTAAAGTCAATGATTCTTATACCGGACAATTTTTAGCAGAAATTTTGTAAATTTATTCTTGGATACTTGGCTCTGTCTGCTCGATTTAGGGGATTTATTGTTGTTTAATAATGCCAATAAGTAAAAAAATAATTGCTATAAAAAAGCCCCCAACTTGTTGGAGGCTTTTATTAAATTCAACAGCCCATTACTCTTCTACTTCAGGTGCTGCTAATACATCTTCAATATTTATATCCCCACCATCAATTTTTTTCTGAAGTTGATCCTTGATTTTGCCTTTTGATTCATCGATTTCCCGTTTTGATACATTGTCATCGGCGGTTTTTGGTGTGAACATGGCCGCCTTCTTTCCTGGAAGATAACCCTGTAATTTGTCAACGGTTTCAGTTTCACTATCTGCCAATGCAGTTGCCATAATTTCCAGATCAATTTCGGGGTCACCCCAGAAAGTAGCAGCAATTCCATCTGGCATAGCAACAATATCATCAAATAGGAGAAAGTATTTTTTCACTTCTTGGAGTAATTCTGGGTTATCTAATTTCATTTGGTCTAAATATTTTTTTGCATCATCTTCTGGCATTTTACCTAACATTTCGGAAACAGATTTACCCCCACCTCGTGAAAACTTAACTGATTCAGGAAGAAAAGCACATTTCTTTTTAAGCTCATTAGCAGTATGAATGATTGCTTCAAGGGGGATATCATTTAATTCACCAGTTTGTAAAACAATTTTATTTTGTTTTTCAACATTAACCTTTGACAAAAAAATCATCCTTTTTTCATTGTCAATTTGCTCTAATGCCAATGCAATTACTTTAGGTTTTTCCGGTGACAATAATACGAAGAGCTGTTCATCATCTAAAGCTTCAAGAAATTCAAACATTTTTTCACTACTAGTTTGATCTTTATACTTGTCCTTGGAAAGCATTTTGAAATAATAATCTTCCAACACTTCCTTCTTTACAGCTGTTGGAACGGTATTTTTTAAGGTTTTTACATGATCCCATATTTTATAAAACTCAGCTTCAGGAATATCTTTAAACATATTAAGGGAAAGAGAATCTCCTAAAATATCAAAAAGGATAGCAACCTTATCATAACCCGTCAATTCTTCTTTAGTTTTCATAAATTATTCTTCTCCAGCCTCTTCATCATCTTCATCACCTTTATTTGGATTATCCTCCAGCCATTCTTTAATGAGGGCAGATGCGCCCTCTTTTTCCCCTATGGTGAGCGACACAGCAGTCTGTCTTAATGAGCGGAGCTCAGAACGCAGACCATCTTCATCAGGGCGAGGAGGGGATGCAGCAGGTTCAGGGGATTCTTCTGGTTCTGCCTCGTCAGCCTCTTTTTCATCAGGATCATTTTCTCCTTCTTTCTTCTTCTCCTTTTTTTTGTCTTTAGCTTTTTCCTTTTCTTTACTCTTTGGTTTTAAATAGATTGTTTTCGGCTTTTTATTTCTGGCAGCCAAAAAGGTTACAACTATGAGGGCAATGATAAGTAAGATAAAAATAACAGAACCCATTATTCCTGATTTCCCCCCTCCAAGCTGCATACCCATTAGTGATTCGTCTTCCTTATCACCACTAGCTTGTTGTTTTACAATACTGAGAGTTTCATGGATTATTACAGAATCAGATTTAATTTTACTTTCCATGACTCGTTCGAGCCGTTTTTCAGTATTGATAAATTTGAGAGAATCTTGTGATTTTCGTAATTTTTCAGCTACAATCATTTGAGCAAAACGGTCTGAATCTTGTTTTTCCAGTTGTTGTATTCTCTGATGATTTAAAGACCTTTCTTTATCTCTTTCGGCAGAAACTTCATCAATTTGGCGTTCTAAATCCTCTAATATCTTATTTTGATTTGCCAAATCAGCAGCTCGTTTGTCAGCCTCTAATTTTTCAATCTTTTTTTCTAATTCATAGAGGTTAGTATTTTTGTTGTTAGCTTGAAATTGAAACTGCATAGCTTCAATTTTAATGCAATCCCCACAGTCTTTAGTTTGAGGAATTATCTTTTCTACTAAGTATTTAATTTCTTGTTTTATAGAACCTTTATTATGCAATTCTTCATCTATTCCAATAGTAACTTCAACACGTCCGATATCTAAATCATTTCCACTACGATTTTGGTTTCTAATATTATTGGATGGCTGTGAACCTTGGTTTGATGGCAAAGTAGGCAGCCCAGGGATATATCCAACAGAAGGGCCGGTTCCAGTTTGAGGTGTGGCAGATTTTTTCAGGGTGCCACCAACTGACGAAAATTCAATACTAACAATTACTAAAAACTTCTCCTGCCCCAACATTCGTGACATTGCAGCAGAAACCTTTTGCTGATAAGAATTTTCTATGGCAATTTTCTGTGTAAGAAGACCTGCTTGCTGGTTCCATAGAAATGCGCAGAGGGCTATTAATAAAAGATATTTACGGCCAAATTTAATGGTCATTGTTTTGCTCCTGTTTAAGCATAAGTAAATTTAATACATTCAAATTGTTGTATGAAAGATTGTACAATTATTTTCCGGCATTTTCGTATCTTTCAAGTCCATCTACAAATTTTTGCTGTGTAAAAATAATTTTAATA
The DNA here is from genome assembly GCA_030748955.1 of Fidelibacterota bacterium. Taxonomy (GTDB): domain Bacteria; phylum Fidelibacterota; class Marinisomatia; order SCGC-AAA003-L08; family D37C17; genus D37C17. The sequence goes on from JASMKZ010000001.1 coordinate 103,114, forward strand.
CGCCGGTTTTTTGCACGAAGTTCTTTTGTTCTATTTAGGGAATCAATCACAGAATCCATGCTGATTTCATCAAATAAGGGATTCCCATATTTATCCGTGTCAACTCCTGTATATTCAGGTTTACCCCCTCTTCCCTCTACAATTTCTACATTTTCGCCTCGCGGTTTTTGTACTGCTCCCCGTCTCATGTTTTCCCAGCTCATATCGGCAGGCCAGCGTTCAGCATAGCCATGAGAAACTAACCTTGAAGGATTTACTCCTTTATCTATAAGATAGCTTACTACTGCAGAGGCTCTGGCAGATGACAATTCCCAGTTTGTTGGGTACATTTTAGCGACATCTCTAGTAGGTTTCCAATTATCCGTATGTCCTTCTACAATAATTTGCCGATTATCAGATGGAACAGTTAAAAAACTATCTACAGCTGCATCTAAAAATACTTTCAATTTTTCTTTAATGGCAGCCTCTCCAGCATCAAAACAGACATTCCCGTTTAATTCAACAACAGTGCCCCGGGGGTCTTTCATTTCTACTTTTGCCTCAGAAGAGTCTAATTCCATTTCTTCTATAATTTCAGCTAAATCTTCATGCATTTCATAAGATTTCGGAGGGGGCTCATTCTGTGCCTTTAAATCCTGAATGAGGCTGTCCATATATTCTTCAATAGGCTTATCGTCTATTTCTGTTACCCCTTGTTCTTTTAATTCCTGAGCTTGTTTTTCAATTTCTTCTATTTCTTCCTCTTGTTTAGCTGCCCCGGCTTCATCTCCGCCCCCTTCAACAAGCCCAGCAGGATCCGTGCTTGACAAAGAAAACAAAATCACAAAAAATGCAAAGAGCAGGGTGAACATATCTGCCATAGTGCCAAAATATCCAGGTAAGCCTGCACCGTTTCCATCACATAATGGACAAACCTCGTCAGCCATTTATATTAATCTTCATCCGTGAATCTGTCTTTTCTTGCTAGGAATGCATTTAGCCGTTCTTGTACCATAATAGGGTGAACCTTATCATATAATAACATAGCTGCTTCTAAATGCAGGGCACTTTCCACCTTTTTACCTTCATTAATATATTTTAAATGTTCTGAGAAGGGCAGAAAAAAGAAGAAGGCAAAAAGTGCTCCGTAAAGTGTGGTAATGAGTGCAATTGCCATATTTGCGATAAGCGAAGCCATTGGGTCAGTACCGGGGGCCGCAGGCATGGTCATACCGGCCAACATGAAAATCAACCCAAATAATGTTCCTATCATACCAAAAGATGGGGCATATTCTCCTAATTTAGCTATAGCATTTGCTGCTTTTATTTCACGCAATGCACGATATTGTTCATTATTTTCTTTAATAATTCGGATATCATCTTTTGACATCCCATCGCTTATCATTTTGCAAGTATCTTTTATCATGCCTAAACGAAATGGCATATGGTCTGGCGTTTCATCTACTGCTTTAGCAAGTTCTCCTTTTCGTGCTAATTCAGCAAGGCCAACATAATCCTGTACCACATCTTTTAATGTAAACCCTTGTGCACCCAAAAAGACTTTTGGAAATCCAGCAAAAGCCGCCATTACATCCTCTAAAGGGTACGCAATGCAGGTTGCGGCAGTCGCCCCACCAACAACAATTGCTAAGCTAATTGCGTCCCAGAGAGAACCCATACCACCTGTATCTGCAGATCCCAAAATGGCTGCGGTAAGCAAAATTCCAATACCCATCACAAAACCAATAACTGCACCTAAATTCATTTAATATTCTCCTGTATTTTTCCTATTTCTATGGGTGTGAGGCGGTTTTCATCAGATGCCTGCAACATATCATAAATTTCTGTAAATTCCGGATCTAATTGCAAAGCCACATTCCAGTTCAGTGTTGCCCGGCGGTTATCGCCCAGTTTGTAATAAATAGAACCACGCCTGCCATAAGCAATAGCTAAGTTGGGATTTAATTCAATGGCAAAATTCACTTCGGACAAAGCATTTCTATATTCTTCATCATAGAAAAACCTCAGCGATCTAGATAAATGTCTCATTGCTTTATTTTGGTTAGATTGGCTCACCTGTTCACGTAGTAGATTTTTTCTGGTGGAGTCAACTAAAACCACTTCATTATGCTGAAGCATATTATTATAATCATTTAAGTTATCAATCATATTATTACTTACCTTGATGGAGTCCCGCAAAGTTTCTACAACATCTGTGCAGATTAGATCATAATACAAAATAGAAGAATCCGTTTCACCATAAATACCATACCCTAATTGTTTACCTAGCTCTAACTGTTCATCTAACCCTAATTCTTCTATTTCATCTGCACCAAAAATTCTAGGTACATTTATACCCACTCCAAAAGTTATGGATGGTGCATCGCCTCTTAGTGCGGACCAATCATCAGTACGGTCTTCAGTAGCAAAATCACCAAAACTCTCGAAATGAGTAATGCCTAAATTAATATGAGTTGACTTTAATATGGGAATAGAAACACCTATATTTAATCCTTTGCCATCAAATTCAGTCATAAAATTTGCTCCACCATTTTTTTTCAAGAAGGGAGTAGTAAAATTAAACCCTAAAAAAACCCCTATATTTTGCTTTTGATTTGAAACATACAGATGGGAATCTTCATTAATTTTTCCAGAGCCAAAACCCAAATAGGTTGCAATGGCATAATCATCAAAATCTTTTACACTGCTGAGAACTGCAAAAAGAGACACTCCTTTAGTGTCTAATCCATCATCATCTGGAGAATCACTGCCCTGCCTGAAAATAATATCCTGAATTCCTACACCTACATTCACATTTCCATATTTAAACATATTTTTTTGAAGATGAAAACCAAGTTCACCCGAATTAGCGGGATTTACCGGCCTTACAAAAGATAATCCATAATGGTAGCCAGATTTCCCCATAGTGTTCACAGAAAATGCAGAACTGCTTTGGCTTGAAGATAAATATTCAGAGGATACATTAACGGCTAAGAGATTTTTATACATATTGACATCCATATTGGGAACACGCATCATATTACCAGGTCTAGAAAATGCAACACGTGAATTTGCGTCTATTACCCCAGCCAATAAAATAAATGTAAGTGGAATTAAAAACTTTTCTCTGGGCATTCTTTAATGTTGGCTTAATATCCGCGTTTTGATTTTAGCTGACATGAAATAATCGCTTTCAGGATAAAAGGAAATAAGTTTTATATAATTATCTTTCGCGTTTTTCATATCTCCTATTGATTCATAAATCATTGCTATTAAGAGATAAAGTTCATCGCTTTTGTTTTGTTTGAGCAATGAAAGTGCTTGGGCTTTCGCTTTGTCAAAGTAACCAGTCCGGTAGTAAGCCGCCGCAAGTAAATAGTTTAAATTTTCTCTATTTCGTTTTGAGAGCATACTCAAATCTCTTTGGTAAAGAATCTCAATTACATGTTGATAATTATTATTAAAATAAGATTTTTCTGCTGCTAATTTAATTTGATTAATACTAATTTCAACAGATTCACTTATCAATTGGCTAGACTTTTTCGATAGAAATGTTTTTTTCACAGGGGGTATAAATGGATCTGTAATGACGGCATTTATTTTTGCACGAGCCTTTTTTTCTTTAGATGATAACGGATGGGGAGCCTCTTTAACATTCTGAATTTCAGGTTGAGTAATTACAACGCCCAAATCCCATAACACCTCATTTGCAAATCCCATTGAATAGAATAATCCAATGCTAACGCACAAAACAAATTTGTTAACCGTCATACTGACTCCAATCAATATCATAACTATATCCAATGAATGAACCAAAAGATTTTGGAATTACCATTTGGAAGTTCCCAACAGCGTGCGGCAAAATACTATTATCGGATGAAATACCAGTTTCGAAGGTATTTGTCACCCCATTTATAAATGCTGTCAAAACTTTTGAGTCTCCCTGCCAGTTTGTTCTAAAGGTGAAAATAATTTTTGAAAAATCTGCTCGTTTATTTCCCACATTTTTCACTTCACCTGATAGTACCGTATTCCCAGAGCCATCCTTTTCTTCTGTAATATCTCCCACCAACACCAAATGAGCAGACATATTTGTCACTCGTTTTTGTATGAGGTTTACTCCAGAAGGGTCTGGTACTCCAGGCACCTTAGATTCGGTGTCAAAATTGCCGTAAGCACCTACTTGATTTACTACCCGAATGATTGTATTTCGATCAATAATTAGCTGTCCTATTAAGGTTTCTATTTTCATTACATCTTGATCCTGATATACAATTTTACCAAAAATAGAACTTCCGTTATTGAGAACAACTTCTTTGTTATAAATAGCAAATGGGTTTGCCCAAACTTGGGTTTGAGCTTCCAATTCACTTAAATTTTCATGCTGATAGTCTAGTTCAGCCTTCATTTTCTTGATATCCATACGAAGATCTTCAATAATTTCAGGTATATTTTTTTCTACAGTTGTTGCCTGCAAGAGAGCATCTAATGCTTCACCATTTTTACCATTATTCAAATTAGGAGAATTATTTATATCAGGAGAGGTTTCAATTTGGTCATTTTTACCTCCACAAGAAAACATAAATAGAGTGCAAAAAATTATAATTATATAGAGTTTAATGTTATTCATAATTGAAAAGATTATTTATAATATTTTGGAGTTTTTTTTTTTAGGAATCCCTGTGATGCCAAGAATTTTAAATCAATACAACATATTGTTATCTTGAAGGAAAAATATACCTTATAATGTGGATATCAGCAAAATGATTTATTCCCCAAATAATATATTTTTTGGGTAAAAAAAAAGACTCATTTTTTAAATTAATTCTTGAAATTAAAAGTTATTCATTTTTTGTGAAATAATGGGAATAATTGTAAATTTACTTCATTAGTTGAGAGGGAAATAGCTTGTTTATAGAAATGCTTAAAGGAAAAATACACCGGGCAACGGTGACGGAGGCAGATTTAAATTATATTGGATCGCTTACATTAGATGAAGATTTAATGGATGCTGCCGGGCTTAGAGAGTACGAAAAAATTGGGGTATTAGATATAACCAATGGCAATCGTATAGATACCTATATTATTAGTGGAGAAAGAGGGTCTGGAAAAGTATGCATTAATGGAGCTGCAGCCCACTTAATTAGCAAGGATGACTTGGTAATTATTGTGGCGTACTGCCAACTTAATGAATCTGAAGCCCAGACTCATAAACCTAAAATTGTTCATGTAAATTCTGAAAATCACGTGACATTTTTAGGTAGTGTAGAGCCAGTTTTAGTATAATATTCCATGAAAAAAATAACCATCAGAGATATTCAGAAGTTAAAGGGCAGGCAATCTCCCTTTGCCACGGTTACTGCTTATGATTTTGTTTCAGCTCAAAATGCTGATGCCGTAGATTTTCCATTATTATTGGTGGGCGACAGTGCAGCTATGGTAGTGTATGGAATGGAAAATACAATCCCAATTTCAATGGATGAATTACTATTTTTAGTGAGGGCTGTATGTCGAGGTACAAAAAAAGCGTTGGTAGTTGCAGATATGCCGTTTATGTCCTATCAAGCATCTGTGGAAGATGCCGTTCGAAATGCAGGTAGATTTATTAAAGAAGGGGGGGCAGGAGCCATTAAACTGGAAGGCGGAGCTCCATATACATCCCAAATAAGAGCAATTATTGATGCGGGCATTCCCGTAATGGGACATGTGGGATTATTGCCCCAATCATATAATCTGAGTTCTGGATATAGAATTCAAGGAAAGTCAATGTTGGAAGCAGATAAAATTATTGAAGATGCAGAGGCAGTTCAGGAAAGTGGTGCTTTTGCTGTGGTGCTGGAAGGAATACCCGGGGATCTAGCTGAGAAAATTACTAATTTATTAGACATACCAACTATTGGAATTGGCGCAGGTCCCTTTTGTGATGGTCAAATTCAAGTATACCATGATATTTTAGGTTTATACGGTGATTTTTCTCCGAAACATGCAAAACGATATGGCAACTTTGGAGTTGAAATTCAACATAAGCTTGCAGAATATAAAAATGAAGTTGAAGAAAAAAATTTTCCCATTAAAGAACACTTTATTAACAGCAATAGCTACCTCGAAAAAACACACTAATTGTTGAAGAAAATTTCCACCATTAAGGAATTCCGAAAATGGCGGAAGAATATTTCAGGTTCAATAGGGTTTGTACCTACTATGGGCGCTCTGCACGAGGGACATTTATCCTTAGTATCAAAATCAAATAATACTTGTAAAAATACAATTGTGAGTATTTACATAAATCCAGCCCAATTTGCCCAAGGTGAAGATTTAGATACATACCCCAAAACGATAAAATCAGATTTAGACAAATTATCTAACTATAAAGTAGATTGTATTTTTGTGCCCGGTAACACTGAAATGTATCCTGATGGAATTAATGCAGGAAATTATAATAATAATTTGTTTAGCCTTTTAGAGGGGAAAAGCCGCCCCGGATTTTTTAAAGGTGTAACCACTATAGTTGCAAAATTATTTAATATTGTTGAGCCAAGCCATGCATTTTTTGGTAAGAAAGATTTTCAGCAGCTTTGTATCATAAAAAAATTGGTATCAGATTTAAAATACCCAATTCAGATTGTCCCTTGCCCAATAATTCGAGAGAAAAATGGATTAGCAATGAGCTCCCGAAATACATATTTAACGGAACATGAATTTTCAATTGCCGCTACCATTTTTAAAGCCCTGACAAGCGGGAAAAACCTATTAAAAAATGGCGAACTTAATTGTGAAAAATTAAAGAATAGGATAACCAAAATTATTAATGGTGAACCCCAGTTTAAGATCGACTATGTGTCAGTGGCAAATAAAAACACGCTTGAAGAAATTGAGGGAAAATTAGGAGGGGAAATTCTAGTAAGTGTAGCTGCGTTATTAGGGCAGACTCGCCTTATAGATAATTTCACCTATTCTTTACCAGATTTACACAAATGCTAATTTACTTCTAAATATAGAGCGTATTAATCGTGTTTATACAGGAATCAACGTCCTTCGACTGTCGCTCAGTACAGACAGCTTTTGCAAAAAATAATAATTATTCCCCATCTCTCAAGAGGTAATGGGTGCCAATACTTTCTCTGGCCTCCAGAGTTGCAGCAATAATTGCAATAGCAGTTTGAGCCCCATTTCTCAGCCCCACAATGCTTGGAGTCAGTCTGGCTTTCTGATAGAAATCTTCTATTTCTGTTTGAAGATTCCGCATAATAGTGCGAGCACGGTGGAGCCTTTGGCGAGTACGAATTAATCCTACATAATTCCACATGGTATTTTTTATTGTGAGCCAATCCTGTGCAATTAGTGCCGGATCAATTTCATCAATTTCATCTACCCAAGTTTCAATCTCTGGGAAATAATCATCTCCATCTCTAAAAACGGCTGCATCCTTTCCTGCACGGTAACCCCATACCAAAGCCTCTAATAATGAAGTACTTGCCAAGCGATTAGCTCCATGAACGCCGGTACAGGCAACCTCACCTACTGCATATAAACGTTTTACAGAAGTCCGGCCTTCTAGGTTAACGCCAATACCTCCGCAAATATAATGTGCAGCTGGAACTATGGGAATGGGTTCTATTGTCATATCAACCCCTGCATCCATACAGCCCTTATAAATGGAAGGAAATCGATTTTTAATCCAGTCGCCATCTTTAAATGAAATATCCAAATACATACAGGGAAAGGCTGTGTCTAGCATTTTCTGATGAATGCTTCTAGCGACAATATCCCGTGGAGCTAAACTTCCTTTTTCGTGGATTTGATTCATAAATTCATTTCCATTTCCATCAATTAATATTCCACCTTCCCCTCTAACGGCTTCGGAGATCAAATACCGACCGGATCCACTGAATAGAGTTGTGGGATGAAATTGGATATACTGGAGGTTAAAACATCTAGCACCCGCCCGCCATGCCATTGCAATACCATCCCCTGTAGAATCGTTCGGGTTGGTGGAATGGAGAAAAATTTGTCCCAATCCACCCGTTGCCAATATAGTTCTTTGAGAATAAATTGAGGATACCTTTCCAGTATTATTATCCAATACAATGGCACCGAAACAGGCTGGTTTTTTGTAGATGTCTGTAGAAATTATAGAGTGATGTGATAATGTTAAAAGGTCAATAGCTGTAATATTGGTGATGACTGAAATTTTAGGATGTTTTTCCAATTCACTCAATATAGCAGTTTGAATGGAATCACCCGTTTTGTCTTTGCTATAAATAATTCGAGATTCTGAATGGGCAGCTTCTTTTGTTCGGCAAAGATTATCACCATCATTTCCCATAGAATCACAGGTGTCAAATGCCACTTTAAATCGGTCAATGAGTATTTTTTTAACTAATGGGGGACCTTCGTTGCAAATTAAATTTACAGCATCAACCCAGGAATGGTTATTACCTGCTTTCATAATATCATTTTTTAACTTCTCGTTGGAATCGGTGCTACTTTTATAAACAATTCCGCCCTGTGCCTTTGGTGTATTTCCACTTTTTAACTGGGGGGACTTTGTAATAATGGTTACATTTTTCCCCGCATCTGCAGCGGTAATTGCTGCCGTGGTGCCTGACAACCCACTGCCAATCACCAAAACGTCTGTATTAATTGAAGGATTCATGAAATAAAGTCTAGCCGAATGTTTTTACTTCTTGCCTGATGGGTTAGGGCTCCAATGGAAATAGCATTAATTCCAGTATCCAAATAAGAGGGGATATTTTCTAAGGTGATTCCACCGGAGGCTTCGATAAACACATCTTCTCCATTTTTCGAAGCCCTTATAATAGAAACAGCAGATCTGACTGTCTCGGGTTTCATATTATCCAATAAGAATCCGTCCACTCCTGTTTTTAAAGCTTCATGGATTTGATCAAAATTATCTACTTCAAGTTCCAATGGTAAATGGGCACCTTTTTTTCTGGCAGATTCAATGGCATTAGTTACAGATCCTGCAGCAATTATATGATTATCTTTGATAAGAATTCCATGGGATAAATTGAGCCGATGATTGAAAGCTCCACCAATTGCTACGGCATATTTTTCAAATAGGCGCAATCCAGGAGTTGTTTTTCTGGTGTCTAAAATCTTCACATTAGATGGGCTTGCAATTTTTGCATATTCATAAGAGAGAGTAGCAATACCACATAGCCGTTGGATTAAATTCAGCATGACTCTTTCACGAGAAAGTATTTCTCTAACCGAACCCGTAACTACCCCAATTACATCGCCACTTGAGAGCATAGAACCATTTTTATGATTAATCGTCACCTGGCATTTTTCTCCAAAGCAATGAGGAATAATTTCACTTCCAGCAAAAATAAGTTTTTCTGCTGCATGGATTTCAGCAGTTATTTCAGAATTATCAGCAGTTGTACTTTCGGTAGTAATATCACCATTTGGAATATCTTCCGCTAAAAAGTAAGCAATTTTCCCAATGATATATTCATCCGAAAGTTTTTTATGTTGAGGGTATTCGATCAACTGAGTGCCAACATTTTTTCTAAAGGAGCCAGTGCTTTGAGTCGACAATCTTCTGATAAAATAATTTCAGGAGACATGGTATCAAGAGCTGCCACCATTTTTTCAATTGTGTTTAGACGCATATGGGGACATTCATTGCAGGCACATCCATCATTTGTAGGAAGAGGAATAAACGTTTTATTTGGGTTTTCTTTTTCCATTTGATGTATAACTCCCGGTTCAGTGGCAATGATAAATTTTTCGAGATTAGATTTATACGCAAATTTAATAATAGAAGTTGTGGAGCCGACATGATCTGAATGGCGCAGTATATTTTCGTTGCATTCTGGATGTGCCAGTACAAGAGCATTTGGATTCCGAGTTTTCAAACGAATAAGCTCTCTTTCTGAAAAAATTTCGTGAACTTGGCAGGAACCATCCCACAATAATAAATCGCGTCCAGTTTTTTTCTGGAGGAATGCCCCTAAATATTTATCAGGAGCAAAAATAACTTTTTTATCTTCTGGCAGACTAGTAATAATTTTTTCAGCATTGGATGAAGTGCAGATAATATCTGATACGGCCTTTACTTTTGCAGAACAATTAATATAAGTGATTACCACATGATCTGGATGAGAATCTACCCAGGCCTTAAACTTATTAGGAGAAGCGGAGTCTGCTAGGGAACAGCCCGCATCCATATCGGGCAATATTACCCGTTTGTTAGGATTTAATATTTTGGCAGTTTCACACATAAAATGAACACCACAGAAAAGGATGACATCGGCATCTGTTTTCACTGCATATTGTGCCAGAGCAAGACTATCCCCAACAAAATCAGCAACATCCTGGATGTCAGGATCTTGATAATAATGTGCCAAAATCACAGCATTACGCTCTTTTTTTAAAGACTCTAACTTTGATAAAGTGTCTGAAATCATATTTTGATATGGAATTTAGCCCCAGTAATTTAGGTAATTATTAAGAATGTCAGTGTTAATTTAGATATGGGTCATCTATAAAAACACCGTCCACTCCCAAAAGCTGAGCTTTTATTAATTGTTTTTGGGTTATTACAGTAAAAGTTAAAACAGACATATTTTTTCTTCTAACCCAATTTATTAATTGTTTATCTAGATAAACGATATCGGCATGGAATCCATCTGGTCGGCATATCCAAGCCCAGAGTGGAGTATTTATAATAAACTGAGGATTATTTTTACTCCATAAAAAAGCAGTTAATATTTTGGGATTATTTTTTTTTATTCTCCTTATAATAAAAGGATTAAAGCTGGATATAACACAGTTATTTTCAAATCCATATATTTTGATTAATTCCAAAATATTTTTTTCAATATTGGTATTAATAATATGGGCAGATTTTATTTCAATATTGATGATATTTTTTTTATTGAGAACATCCAATACATCGGTAAATAAGGGTATTTTATTTTGCTTGTTACCATTTAATGAAACCTTCTGAATTTCGGACCAGGACAAATTTTCGATTAATTCTATTCTTCCGGAATCACATTCTACACTCCAATCATGATATATCACCAATTTTTTATCAGCAGAAAATTGAACGTCTAATTCTATACCATCCATCCCTGTATCAATGGCTTTTCTGAAGGAGTCCAAAGTATTTTCATGGGCGAGCGATGGTGCTCCGCGATGTCCTATTTTTACTAGTTTTCCAGTTGAGTAAAAAGGGGGATATACCGGTACCCAATTTTTTTTATAAATGGTAACGGTAATTATTAAAATCGTTAATAATAGTATTTCCACTCCAAACATTCACTGGTAAATTACAATTGGTTTAAATAACAATTCTGTATGTTTTCAACTTGTTTTAAGTGGACTTAATGCCCGAATTTTAGGGGTGAATTTTATATTATGGTTACCAACATGAACAATATAGTCGAACAATCACCCGGCCAATTTAGTTTAAATAAAGACGAGCTTTGGAAAAAATGCTTATTATATATCAAGGATAGAATTCAAGAACAGGCATTTCAGACCTGGTTTGATGGAGTGGTTGCAACAAGCCTAAATGAAGAGGAAATTACACTTCAGGTTCCCAATCAATTTCATTATGAATGGTTGGAAGCAAAATATCGTCACCTCATCGATAATGCTCTAAAGGAAAATGCAAATCATCCACTCATTGTAAATTATAGTGTAGTAATCAGTGATAAAAACATTGATGAAATACCGACTTTAACTGCTAAGGAAAAGCCAATTCCCCAGGGATATCAAAGAAAATCCCAGTTGAATTCCCGCTATATTTTTGAAAATTTCATTGAAGGTAAAAGCAACCAATTTGCTAAGGCTGCAGCATTATCTGTTGCAGATACTCCCGGCCAAACCCCCTATAACCCACTTCTTATTTATAGCAGTCCCGGTCTGGGGAAAACCCATCTATTACAGGCAATAGGGAATAAACTCATCAGACAGAATGGGAATATGCGCGTGGTATACCTCACTAGTGAAAAGTTTATGTTGGATTTCATCAGTTCCATTCAGAAAAATAGCTCTACAGACTTTATCAGCACCTATAGAAATATAGATATGCTATTATTGGATGATGTTCAGTTTTTCCAATCTAAAGAACAAACTCAAGAACAATTTTTTCACTTATTTAATGATTTATTTCAAAAAGGTAAACAAATTGTATTGACAACGGACCGCCATCCAAGTGAGTTAAAAGGATTGAAAGATCGTTTAATTTCTCGGTTTCAATCTGGGCTTGTGGTGGATATTCAGCCACCCGATTTAGAAACAAGAATTGCAATCTTGATGAAAAAAGCTGAAGATGATGGACTGGAAATTCCCTATGATGTAACCGAATTTATAGCAGAAGCAATAGCAGGAGATGTCCGTGCAATGGAAGGAGCGTTGGTAAAATTATTGGCGCTTTCGTCTCTCCGCCGAGAAGATATCACTATGAATTTGGCTCAACGGGTTCTAAAAAATCTGTTGGGAGAAAATTCATTTACTGATTTGTCCATTGATCAAATTGTTAAATATGTTTGTAGAGAAATGAAAATTAGTGAAAGACAAATTCTGGGGAAAAGCCGTACAATGGAAGTCGCACTTGCACGACAATTGGCCATGTTTCTATCTAAGGAATTAACCAGTGCATCTCTGGCAAATATTGGAATACATATTGGTGGAAGAGATCATTCCACCGTTATTCATGCCTGTAAAAATATTGATAAAAAAGCAATAGCTGACAGTGATTTTAAAAGGAAAATTGACAGTATGAAAAATGAAATATCCGGACAGAAAATGTCCAAAACAGTGAAAGGAAATACCTAATGGATAAAATACTAATAATTGATGATGATGTACAATTAACAGAATTACTTATTGAGTTTTTGAGTTCGTATAAATATAAACTTGTTGCTAAACATACTCCAGAAGAAGGGTTGGAATATCTAGAAAAAAAAGAAGCGAGTGTAATCATATTAGATATAATGTTACCAGGAATGGATGGCTTTCAGGTATTAAGAAAAATTAGGGAAAATTTATCAACTCCTGTAATTATGCTTACTGCACGAGGAGAGGTTACGGATCGTATTGTTGGCTTAGAATTAGGTGCAGATGATTATTTACCAAAGCCGTTTGAGCCTAGAGAATTACTTGCACGGATTCAATCAATTTTAAGAAGAACCCATTCTTCCGCGGCAATTATAGAAAATGTACATTTTAAGGGATTGAGTATTGATAAAAATAAACAGGAAGTATTATTAGATAAAAAGCCGATATCACTTTCAACAACTGAGTATGAAGCTTTGATATTATTTATTGAAAATTCAAGTGAAACGTTGGATAGAGAGTTTTTAGTTGAAAATTTAAGAGGAATTTCCTGGCAAAGTTATGATCGATCAGTTGATGTTCTAGTGAGTCGATTGCGAGGCAAATTAGGTGAAACTCCCAATAACACTAGATTTATAAAGACAGTTCATGGTGTAGGCTATAAATTTATCGGAGAGCCCGAGGATTAAATCAAGCCGTCCATATCGCAAAAGCCTATTCAATAGATTAGGCTTTTTGGTTATTGTATTCACAATAACTTTAACATCAGCATTATATTACCAATTCACTTATTCTTTCACTACTCAAGATAGTATTCTGGATGCTCACGAGAATTATTACTATTCTCAAATGGTAAAAGGTTGGGGAAATCCTCCAGATACTAATATTGTCAAAAAAGAAATTGAAAATCTACATATGTGGTGTGGTATTTTTAAACGGGAGATAGGTGAATCTGGTATTCCTTATCCAGGCAAAAATTATTGGTCTAACCTCCCCCAAAATATATCTATTAACGATTTTTATAGTTGGACAATTAGTTCAGATTTCGAAAACATGTATGATTTAATAATTCCACTTAAAGTATTTTTTGGTGGAATCAATGACATGCCTGTTACAGTGGTGGACAATGGCGGTTACCTTTTCTATTTAGTAATTGATTATAAACCCCCTAGTGAATTTAACAATCTGATAATTGCATTTATTTTAGCCATGGTTTTTATTATTGGTTTATACTTGTTCATTCGCAGGTATTTAAAACCCGTTCAATTAATGAAAGACAGGATAGAGACTCTTGAAGCAGGAGATTTAAAATCGAAAATTGATATAATAGGTGAAGATGAGCTTGCAGATCTGTCAAATTCTATGAATCAGTTAATTGCTGATATTAATATTCTTCTTGAAAACAAACACCAACTTTTACTAGAAGTAAGTCATGAATTGCGATCACCGCTGGCTCGAATGCAGCTATTAATAGAAATGCTTCCAGATCATAAAAATATATTAAAATTAAAAGAAGAGGTGAAATTTCTCGAAGGGATGATCAGTAATTTATTATTATCAGATCGACTTTCAATGCCTTATTCAAAGTTAGATTTACAAAAATTCAGTACGCAGGATATAATAGATAAAGTGATGAATATGTTCCCCCTTAATCGCCATAGAGTGAAAATTGATAATAATATTCCTGATGAACAAGTTTATATAGATGAAACAAAATTTAGCTTGGCATTACGAAATTTATTGGATAATGCTTTTAAATACAGCAAAAGACAAGACAATGCAGATATAAAATTAACAATTCTAAAAAACGATGGAATAGAATTTGAAGTGAAAGATTCAGGCATAGGTATTTCTAAAGCTGATATTAATAAACTAACCCAGCCATTCTTTCAGGCGAACCAAACCGTTTCAACTAAAGGATTTGGGCTTGGCTTAACAATTTGTAAAAAAATAATTGAATCTCATAAGGGGATGCTTTACATAGAAAGTAGTATCGATGGGGGAGCAACCTTTACATTACACCTTCCAAAAATATAGTTATAGGAATTATTAATAATAAATTCTAAATTACACTGTAGTAATTAAAAAAATAATGTCTTAATCGGAGGGTTTAATAATGCAAAAATCAAGTGTAAATAAGGTAATTCTAGTTGGTCATATTGGAAATAAGCCAGAGGGTAGGTATACTCCTTCAGGGATTTCTACAGCCACATTTTCTCTTGCAACTAATGAATCATGGATAGATAGTGATAAAGAGAAAAAAGAGCATACGGAATGGCATAATATTGTAGCATGGAATAAATTAGCTGATTTTACCACTGAATATCTTCAAAAAGGTCAATTGATATATATAGAAGGTAAATTACAGACACGTACTTACAAGGATAAAAATGATATTCAGCATTGGAAAACGGAAATAGTTTCTAATGTTATTACACCTCTAGAGTGGAAAACAGCAGAGAAGAAAGAAAACGGTGAGGTAAAGAATACGGCAGAAAAAGTCTCAGAACCTGTAGGAGAAGAGGAGCTACCGTTTTAACATGATGTTACAGGTTGTTACAAAATTGTGACATAAATCATTGTTTTGCAAGTATAAGTTGTTTTATATTCAGGTTAAGAGGGAGACTTTAATATGAAGATAATGAAGAAGGTTATAATAGTAACACTTGTAGTTGGTGGACTTATTTTTGCCCGTACTGGGAAGAATGATCTCAGGAGCGAGGGAGTTAAATCCCAATCCAAAGGCAACCATTATTGGGTAAAAGATGTTTCTGATAAGAGTGATATTAAGCTTGATCGGAAGCGTTCTCACAAGAGGAGACGTAAAATAAGGAAACCAAAGAAGGGGTTGAGATAAACTGAAATTTATCTTATCAATTTAAAAGGCGTCGGTTTAGACGCCTTTTTTATTATATTTTATTATCATGAGAAAACTATCAATTTTAATATCAATCTATACTTTATTACTTTTAACTGGATGTGCCTCAACGTGTATGGAGTATCGTTCGGCTACAACTGCAGCCCGGAGTGAAAAAAATTTGAAAAGAGCCGAAGAATGGGGGCTTCAAGCATTAGAATCACCTGAATGTGATCCGGTGAATGATGGGAGGGCACCATATTTTCTTGCAACGGAAGTTTATTTAAAACAGAAAAATTATATAAAAATGGCAGAAATGTTGGATATTGCTGAAGAAAGAAATATTGATCAATTATTAGAAACCCCATTCAAATTAGGAGATACACCAGTTACAACAATAGGTGAGGGTATATTAGCATACAGAGATCAAGAATGGGTAAAAATATTTAATAATGCAGTAGACTTAATTCAGAAAGATAAAATTGAAAACGCTAAAGAGAAAATAGAAATAGCTATCCTTCTCCATCCTTCAAAAGGAGAAAATTATTCTACTTTAGCTGCCATTCATCTAAAAAATGAAGATATGGATGCAGCAGTTGCCGCAGCAAATAGAGGTCTTGAAGCAGATGATACAAATTCAATGCTGTATGAGCTTAAAGCAGATGTTTCGTTACAACGCGATGATTTGGATTTAGCGAGAGATTTATATCTTAAATCCATAGAGTATTCAGATGATCCAGGACCTATCATGAGGAAATTACTATTTGTCTATATTGATATGGGCGATAATCAAAGGGCTATCGAATATGCCAATGAACTTTTGAATAAATACCCTAATGATGCAAATTTATATTATAATGTAGGAGTATTATATCAGCGTTTAGCAAAAGATATTCAAATTCGTTCAAAAGAGAATTTCAACAGATTAAATGAAATGGACTCTCCTCCTGAAGCCTTAATTAGTCAAGTTTATTCAGATTTCCGAGAAGTACGTAAATATGCAAATAATGCAAAAGATTTTTTTTATGAAGCCAGCGACCTTGAAAAAGATAAAAATTTAGATACAAAACATGCGATATCTGAGATGAAGTCAGCAATGGATCAAATGGATGATATTTTCATTCCATCTATTAGAAAAATCGCTAAATCTGCAGGAGTTGAATTAAATTAAAAACGGAACAATTCTGTTCCGCCTTTTTAGTTCAATGTACTTTAGTTTATAAATTTAACCAATCCGCTTTCGTTTAATTAAATATTCTGATAATGCTATGTCTAGTGGCAAATCTGTGGATAGTTGCACGTAGTCAATATTTTTTTGTCTGCAATTAGATTTAATATAATCACAAAACTGCTCCATACTTTTTTGATAATCTGATTGAATATGCCAAGGGTCAGTTACAATTTCTTCCCCAGATTCCATATCTCTAAATCGAGTACGTTGAGTAAAATCTAAGGTGAGTTCTTGAGGATCTAATACATGAAAAACGATAACCTCATGACCTTTATATCGAAAGTGTTGTAATCCTGAAAGAACTTTATCTGGGTCATCAAATAAATCAGATATGAGAATTATAAGACCTCGTTTTTTAATAGCTTCCGCTGTTTTATGCAAAACGGGCGCAATAGTAGTTTCAGGCCCCGCAATTATATTTTGCATTTGGGAAAGGATAATATTCAAATGACTTCTTTTTGATCTTGCAGGGATATTAACTCGGATACGATCATCAAAAAGTGTCAGCCCAACAGCATCTTGTTGCTTTAACATAAGATATCCAAGAGATGCT
Source organism: Fidelibacterota bacterium (assembly GCA_030748955.1). Lineage (GTDB taxonomy): Bacteria > Fidelibacterota > Marinisomatia > SCGC-AAA003-L08 > D37C17 > D37C17. The sequence continues at coordinate 120,550 of JASMKZ010000001.1, forward strand.
GCTAATATTTGAGCATACTCCAACTTGGTCATTTTTTTAGATTTGTAGGTCATGGATAAACTTTGATCAACTAAAAGATAAGATTTAAGATTGGTTTCTTCTTCAAACTGTTTAATGAAAAAGCGATCTGTTTTCCCCCACAATTTCCAGTCAACATGTCGAATTTCATCACCAGCACCGTAGGCGCGATGTTCAGAAAATTCTACTGAAAATCCGTGATAAGGACTTTTGTGTAATCCAACAATAAATCCCTCCACTACGAATCTTGCTTTTAGCGATAAATTATTTAACCGGGAAATTATATCCGGGGTGAGAATATGACCGCCAGGCATTGGAATTTATCTTTTAATTGGTAGTTTCCAACAGTTTTTCAAGGATGTCATCTCGGCTAATACCATCTGCTTCGGCATTGAAGTTAGGTATAATTCTGTGCCTGAGGACGGGGTTCAACATTTGTTGAACATCAGCAATTTCCGGAGTAGTTCTTCCATCTAAGAGGGCTTTTGCTTTAGCCCCCAAAATAAGATACATACTGGCTCGGGGGCCAGCACCCCATTCCAACCAATCTTTCGTAGTGGTCGCAGTTTGTCCATTATTTGAAGTTCGTGTACTGTTTACAAAATCTACGGCATATTCAATAACATTATCAGCCACAGGAACATTCCGCACCAATTCTTGAAAGGCAAAAAGATCTTCTGCTGATAATACTCTATTCACTTTTTTAACATCTGTACTGGTGGTTGATTGAACAATGGCAACTTCTTCATCTCGAGATGGATAAGAAATCAAAATATTAAACATAAAACGATCCAATTGCGCTTCGGGCAATGGATAGGTTCCTTCTTGCTCGATAGGGTTTTGAGTTGCTAAAACAAAAAATGGTTCTTCAAGGGTATAGGATGTACCACCCGCTGTTACTTTATGTTCTTGCATTGATTCCAACAATGCCGCCTGTGTTTTTGGCGGAGTTCTATTTATTTCATCGGCTAGAACAATATTAGCAAAAATAGGACCTTTAAAAAATTTAAATTCTCGTTTCCCAGTTCCATGTTCTTCTTCAATTATTTCTGTACCGGTGATATCAGATGGCATCAAATCAGGTGTAAACTGTATGCGATTAAATGACAGATCCATGGCATCGGAAAGCGTTTTAATGAGAAGCGTTTTTGCCAATCCAGGCACCCCTTCTAAAAGGACGTGCCCTCTACAAAGAAGTGAAATAAATAAATGCTCAACAATTTCTTTTTGACCTATAATAATTTTAGAGATTTCCTGAAATAATTTCTCTTTATCGGTCTGTAATTTTTCTACTAACTGAATATTATCCATAATTTACCTTATAATTTTAGGGTTGAAATCTAATGGTGTCTTTTGAGCTCCACAATGAAAATTCACTCAATACCCCATATTATTTATTGGTAAATTCCCACCGATTTAATTAGTATTAGAAACAATATAGGAACGTATTTAATTGGAAAAAATTTGCATTAAGGGAATGAATCATGAGGAACTTCAAACCCTATGTATTAAAGCTGGAGAATCAAAATTCAGGGGCGGGCAGTTATTTGAATGGTTGTATCGTCATGGAATATCTTCATTCGATTCCATGTTAAATATTAACAAATCATTTAGACAACATTTAAATGAGCATTTTATACTTCATACGCTCACAGTAGAAAATTCATTACCATCTGAAGAGGATAAATCTGTTAAAATACTATTTCGAACACGAGATGATCATTTTATTGAAACCGTTTCAATGGTAGAAAATAATCGCCATACCGTATGCCTTTCATCTCAGGTTGGATGTGTGTTAGATTGTCATTTTTGTGCAACAGGGGAATTGGGATTAAAACGAAATCTCAGCACGGGGGAAATTGTAGATCAGCTAATTTATGTGAGAGAGAATACGGATCAGCCAATTACCAATGTAGTTTTTATGGGGATGGGCGAGCCATTTCATAATTACAATAATGTATTAAATGCCTCAGACATTTTTCATTCCCCAAAAGGTTTCAACTTAGCGTCAACCCGCATTACCATCTCAACAGCAGGATTACTTCCTCAAATAAATAAATTTATTAAGGAGAAAAGGCGTTATAAATTGGCTATTTCTTTAAATGCATCTAATGATAAAGTAAGAACGGAAATTATGCCCATTAATAAAAAATGGTCTATTAATGATCTTATTAAATCCGGCAAGGAATATTCAAATCAAAAAAAACGGTTAATTATGTTTGAATATGTATTATTAAAGGGAATCAATGACTCAGAAGAAGATGCATTAGAATTGGCACGATTATTACAAGGAATACCATGCAAAATTAATTTGATTCCCTATAATGAAATTGAAGGAAAGTATCAAAGACCTGATGAAACTACAATTACAAAATTTTCAGAAATACTACACAATTATAGAGATGAATATAGAGTATTGGTTCGGTGGAGTAAAGGTCAAGATATTGCTGCGGGGTGTGGTCAATTAGCAGGACGAAAAAAGTGAACCTGAATTTTATATCTTCTTGTATAATAAGTAAATTACCCGAACTACCTCAATCGGCTGTGATTTTAGGTTCAGGCTTAGGGAAATTTATTGATAGTTTGGATAAGCCAATTGCTATCCCTTATTCAGAAATACCAGACTACCCCTGCTCTACAGTATCCGGACACGAGGGTGAATGGGTATTTGGATATATCCGCAATAAGCCCGTTATTTGTGCTAGCGGTCGTTTTCATTATTACGAAGGGTTTAATTTAAATGAAATTACTCTCCCGATATCAGTTATTCATTCTCTTGGTTGCAAAAATGTTATAATTACAAATGCTGCCGGATGTTTAAAAAAAGAATGGCAAGTTGGCGACCTCATGCTCATATCGGGGTATTTGGATTATACATTTCGAAATGGCACTGACACCCCACCAATTGTGTTATTAAAAGTGGATCAAATAAACAAAAAAATAAAATCCATTGCTACTAAGCTAAACATATCATTGCGGGAAGGAATTTACACCTGGGCATTAGGACCAGCTTATGAAACACCAGCAGAAATTCAAGAAATTATCTCATTAAATGGGAATGCAGTGGGAATGTCAACCGTTCCAGAAATTAGAAAGGGCATTGAATTAGGGATGAATGTAGTGGGAATCTCCTGTTTAACCAACTATGGCGCTGGAATGGAAGGCTCTGTATTATCCCATGAAGATGTACTTGAAAACTCTAATCTGGCAAATAAAGAATTTTCAAGGTTGCTAATAGAAATTGTATAATAATGAGCTCAACAACTTGATTTACTCATGTTTTAATTCTCGCCATATTTTTTCTGCTTGTAGTTATGTTTTATGAGCAGTTGAATAGTATTTTTACTCGAACTCCACAACAGTAATTCCTGCCCCTCCCTGATCTTCATTGGCAAAGTGAAAGTTTGCCACGAACGATTGTTCACTAAGGAATTCGTGAATTGCTTTCATTAATGCACCAGTACCTTTCCCATGAAGTATATGAACAAAACTCATCCCAGATATAAGGGCAGAATCAAGATGTTTTTCAGTCTCATGAAGTGCTTCATCTACTCGCATTCCCCTTAAATCAATTTGAATTTTTGCACTAGAAAAGGTCTTATTCATTGATATATTTGGTTTAGAATTTGATTCTGAACTTTCAGAGGTCTCTGTTCGTTGAAGTTCTGCCAATTTTAGAGTAAGAGTAATGCCGTTTACCTCTACCCGAACCCTATTTTTTTTATCAGGAAGATGAATTATTTTTCCCTTACTATTAAGATGGGGGATATAAATAATACTTCCTTTGTGGATATCACTTTCTAAAAGTGAATCAAATTCTTCCTCCGCCGTTTTATCCTGAATTTGTAAATTTTCAAGTGTATTTTGAAATTGATCCTTTACTTTTTTAATGGTTTTTTTGTCAGCTTGATTAACACGAATTTCTGCAATGAGATTCTCTGCTTCACGCCTGGCTGATAATATTATTTTTTCTGCTTCTAAAAGAGCAGTGTTCTTTGCTTTTTTATGGGCTTTATTAATTTCCTTCTCTTTGTTGAATGTTTTGGTTTCAATTTGCCTAAGTTCTTTTTCACGATTTTCCAAATCAATACGGAGGGATTCTGCTACCAACCGTTCTTTTTCAAGCTGCCCCAATATATTTTCAAGATTCACAGAACCATTACCCACCAGCTCACTTGACCTATTAATTATATCTTCACTTAATCCCATTCTTTTAGATATTTCCAGAGCATAGCTTGCGCCGGGGGTTCCTAGCTGCAGTTCATAGGTAGGAGCAAGTGCATCTGAATCGAAAATCATCCCCCCATTTATAATGCCCCTTTCATCAGAGGCCCACAATTTTAACGATCCTAAATGAGTGGTTGCAATTACGGTACAATGCTTTTTTATGAAGAATTCCATAATAGATCGGGACAATGCTACACCGGCATCAGGGTCTGTTCCTGTTCCCAATTCATCTAATAAAATGAGACTACTTTCATTGGCCTCTGTAACTATTGTGGCAAGGTTTTGAATATGAGCTGAAAAGGTTGATAGGTCATTTTCCATGGATTGCCGATCGCCAATATCAGCCATAAATTTTGTGTAAACCGGAAGTTGAGCTTTTTTTGCTGGAATATAAAGACCGCATTGAGCCATGAGAGCATATAACCCTATACTTTTTAATACTACAGTTTTTCCTCCAGCGTTAGGCCCGGAGAGAAGTAGAATTTTTTCTTGATTTAGTTCAATATCTAAGGAAACAGCTTTTTTTTCAACCAATGAAAAAAGTGGGTTTATCGCTTTTTCTACTTTTAATGTTCCATTTTCATTCATTTCTGGACAAATAGCATTAATTTGATAGGCAAGTTTTGCCATAGTATTATGCTGATCTATGTATTTTAGAATATTAAAAGATTCTTGTATTTTATTATAATAGGGTTGAAAAAATGCAGTTAGTTCATGGAGTATGCGGTGTTTTTCTTCAGTTAAGGAAAAATGTAATTCCGTCAATTTGTTATTTAATTCAATAATTTCTAACGGTTCTATATAGGCAGTTTGTCCCGTTGAAGATTGATCTTGAATTATACCCTTTACTTTCCTCTTTTGACTAATTTTAAGGGGTAAAACAGAGCGACCATTTCTAAATACAATTTGGTTTCCCCCCAACCAATTTTCCTGCTTTGCATGGATAAATACTTTTTGCATGGTGTCTTTAATGCTTCCTTCAGTCTTGGATATAAAGCGGGTAAGACGTTTTAATTCGGGGCTAGCATCAGATCTAATTTGAAAACTATCATCAAATATTTTTTCAATTTCTGATTGACATGATTTTGAAATTATTAAATTTTTACCATTAATATGCCAAAGTGGAAAATCACTTTTAGTTAAATATCGTTTTATGGTGGATGACAAAATTAATAATTGATACAATTCACGAAAGTTTTCAGGGAGGAGTTGAAATCCACTAATATTAAGGGAATCAATCCAACTTGAAATATTTGGAATTGTTTCTAGGGGTAGAGGATTTTTTCTTTGAAATGCAGAGAGAAACTCATTGCAGTAATCCTGAATATCTGAAATTTTCTGAATTTTTATTAAGGGAGTTAATTGGGTGAAAAAATCCTGATTGAGAGAGCATAGACAATTATCTTTTAGCCAATTACGAATAATATCAAATCCGGTATCCTTATAAAATTCTGAGCTACAAATTGAATCGTTTCGATTCATAATTAAAGGGTTTTTCTAAGGCTGATTTAATATATCTTGGACATTTTTCTCATTAGAATATTCTTTAACTTTCTCCTGTAATATTTCTAATTTATTATCCATAGGCATGGTTAATATCACCAGTTCCTTAACGTGGTCACATATTTGGTACATAACCGATTCCTTTTCTAACTTCTGGCGGATTGTGTTTTCCTGATCAAGTTTAATTGGGAGTGCCTGAATTATAAAAATAAGCAGACTGATAATAAGAAATCCTTTCAGCAATCCTAAAAGCAGTCCTAACAGCCGATTTAACCAACCAAGTAGAACCAGTTCAATAAATTTTTGTAATATTTTTGCTATGATGGTAATAACTATTACCGATACTGCGAATACTCCCAGATAGGCCGCAGTAACTCGCAGGGTTTCTCCATCTATATAGGGTGAAAGAAAGGGTACAAGTAAATGGTGAAATTTCGATGCCAGGATGAAGCCGCCGATAAGACTTAAAAGGCGTCCCATTTCTTCAATAAAGCCATGGCGAAAACCATTTAAGGTGAAAAATGCAAGTATAAGACCTATAATAATATCAGGAGGGGTAATTGCCATTAACTTAGTTCCTCTTGGACAATTTTCTGTACTAGTTTTCCATCTGCAGATCCAGCAAATTCTTTCATGGCGGCACCCATAATTTGCCCCATATCCTGTATAGATTCTGCCCCGGTATTCTCAACGATATTTTTCACTGTTTCTCTTATTACTTCCTCAGATAATTGTTCCGGTAAATATTTTTCCAGAAGTGACAATTCATGGGCTTCTTCTTCAGCTAGGTCATTCCTGCCACCTTTTTGGTATTGGTCAATGGCTTCCTTCAATTGTTTCGCTGCAGATTTGAGGATTTTTAGTGATTCCTCATCGGTTAATGATTTCCCTTTGTCAATTTTGGCGGCTTTAAGTTTACCTATAATATTTCTTAAGCCCATCATTTTTGCCTTTTCTCCGGCTTTCATGGCGACTACTAATTCTTGTTGTAATTGGTTTAACATGTATAATCCTTTGATGAATTTCAAGAGAATTTACAGGGGATAAGTAAATTGCCCCAATGGAAATAGCTCACCCTTATCTTGTATTTCCAATAAAAAGTTGTCTAAATTAACGGTCTTATGAGGCATTGGTATTTTCAATTAATACGACTAATAAACGGGGAGAATTTATAAAAATTAAATGCACTTGAACAGGTGCATTTTTTGGTTTACAAATTAATTATATGAAGCAAACTTTAGAACAATTAATTAAACTGCAGGAAATAGATCAACGTCTCCTTGAGATAAAAGAACATATGGGAGATTTGCCTGTAACCGTTGAGACACAGGAATTGGAGGTAGCTTCTCTTCAATCGGAAAACGAGCAAAAACAAAGCCGGATTGAAGAAATTGAAAAAGAGATTCGTCATCATGAAAGTGAAATTGAAGATTTTACAACTAAATTAGAAAAATATAAAGAGCAGCTTTTTTTGGTTAAATCAAACAAGGAATATGATGCTATTAGTCAGGAAATTGATCATATGAAAGCAACCATTACAGAATCTGAAGATGTGCAGCTTAAATTTGAAGAAGAAAAAACAGAATTAGAGGAAAATATTAAACTCAATACTAATAAAATTGAAACCATTTCTGAATTGTTATCAAGTAATCGGGCTGATCTGCAATCTGCATTAGCTGAAACAACTATCGAACAGGAAAATTTGGAAACAAATAGATCTGCAATTTTTGATAAAATTGAGCCATCTTATTTGGATGTGTATGAAACTCTTCGAAGTGCACGGGATGGTGTTGGAATGGTAAGTATAATGGGTGAGGCTTGTGGCGGATGCTATAGTCAACTGCCACCTCAGACTGTTATTGAAATAAAAGAAAATAGTAAAATTATTAATTGTCCCAATTGTGGTGTATTGCAATTTTGGGATGGTGCAGAAGAATAATAGAGGTTGGTGAAATGGTCGCGCCCGGCAACCGCCGGGGGAGGAAAGTCCGAACTCCGCAGAACAAGGCGCCTCTTAACAGGAGGACCCCGCATATAGTGGGGATGGCAAGTGCAGCAGAAAGTAAACATCCCAATCTTGTATTGGGAAATAGGTGAAATGGTGGTGTAAGAGACCACCAGTATTCATGGAAACATGAATAGCTGGGTAAACCCCGTCTGGAGCAAGATCAAGCAATCCAGTGTAGTTCGCACGTTACGGATGGGTAGATCGCAAGAACTCGATCGCGAGGTCGAGACTAGATGAATGACCATTATCCCGATTCATCGGGAAACAGAATTCGGCTTATTATCCAACCTCACACATTTTTATATGATTGAACCAGAATGGAAATTTAAATCAGTCAATGAAGACTGTGTCAATCAGGTGGCAGAGACCTTTAGCCTACCACATACTATCGCACGGGTGATGAGCCTCCGGGGAATTAATTCAAGAGCCGATTCCAAAGAATTCTTTTATTCTGATATTAACCAAATGCACGACCCCTTTCTTATGGTGGATATGGATAAGGCTGTGGAGCGAATTTTAACTGTGATCTCAGAAAAAAAATCCATTCTCATTTTTGGTGATTATGATGTAGATGGCACAACCTCTGCTGCATTTCTAACCTTGTTTTTCCAATCAATAAATGTAGAATCCCATTATTATATCCCTAACCGAGAAAAAGAAGGCTATGGGATTTCTAATCAGGGAATTGATTATGCAAAATATATTGGTGCGGATATTTTTATCACTTGTGATTGCGGAATAAATGCCTTTGAAAAAGTAGCTTATGCAAATGAGAAAGGGCTGGATGTTATTATCACTGACCATCATAAACCAGATAAAGCTCTTCCTGATGCTTATGCAATTGTAAATCCAAACCGATTTGATTGCCCCTATCCATTCAAGGGTTTATGCGGAGCAAGCGTGGCTTTTAAATTAGCATTAGCAATTTGTGAAAAAGGGGGATATAATCCGGGGTATGTCTGGGGGAACTCCGATATTGTAACATTGGGAATTGCTGCTGATTTAGTGCCCATAAAGGATGAAAACAGAATTATTGTACATCATGGCATTCAGCAAATGAAAAAAGAGACCAATTTGGGTATAACAGCTCTTCAAAGAACAGGTGGGTTATTAGGAAAGGAAATTACTGTTGGCAGACTAGTTTTTTGGATGGCGCCAAAAATTAATGCTGCGGGAAGATTAGGGGATGCATCACGGGCGGTGAAACTCCTTACCACCCAAAACCCTCTACTAGCTAAAGAGATTGCTGAAGAATTAGAAGTTGAAAATAATCGCCGTAAAGATATCACTTTACAAATTACTAATGATGCCCTCTCCATGGTTAATACTCATTGTGATCTTGAAAATGAAAATGCCATTGTATTGGGTCATAAAAATTGGCATTCCGGAGTTATTGGAATTGTTGCTTCACGGATAAAAGAAACTTTCGCCCGCCCAGCAATAATCATGTCATTAGATGATAGTGAAGGCAAGGGTTCATGTAGAAGTATTCGTGGATTTGATATGGTAGATGCTTTAAGGGATTGTAAAGAATTCTTAACTGGATTTGGTGGTCATCCCATTGCAGCAGGTCTCTCAATGAATTCTGCCGACTTTAATTCATTTAAAGAAAAATTCATTCAGATTGCAAATGACAAAATTTCAACAGACGATTTAATTCCTACAATCTATGTAGATTCAATGTTGAATTTAGAAGAATTAAACAGTCGTATGATTAAATTTCTGAATGCCATGGAACCTTATGGCCCGGGGAATATGCGTCCGGTTTTTGTAACCAATAATTTATTCGTTGATGGTATTCCAAAATTGCTGGGAAAAGATCAGAACACATTAAAATTTTCCGTGAAGCAAAATAAAACCCCATTTGAATCTATTGGATTTAATATGGCAGAACATTATGAAAAGCTCATTCAGAATGCGCCTATTGACATTGCTTATGTGGTGGGTGAAAATTATTGGAATGGGCAAAGAACAATTCAACTTGAACTAAAAGATATTAAGTTAAGTAAAAATTATGCCTAATCCATACATATCTGGAACTGGATTTTATTTGCCACCACGCATAGTTACAAACGATGAACTTTCAACCTATATGGACACCTCTGATGAATGGATTCAAGAACGGACGGGTATTAAAGAACGCCATTATGTTGAAAAGGGTGAGGGCCCATCTGATATAGCCATTCCTGCAACAAAGCAAGCATTAAATGCGGCAGGACTTAAAGTTAGCGATATTGATTTTATTATTTTCGCAACATCTACGCCGGATTTTTATGCTCCTGGTTCTGGTTGCCTTATCCAGGAAAAAATGGGATTTAATGAAATAGGCGCCCTAGATATTCGGGTGCAATGTTCAGGATTTATTTATGGGTTGTCCATCGCGGAACAATACATTCGAACCGGAACTTTTAAAAATATTCTACTTATAGGAGCAGAGGTACAATCCACCGCTATGGATTTAACCAATGCAGGTAGAGATACTGCAATAATTTTTGGGGATGGGGCAGGAGCCGCCATAATTTCAGCCACAGATGAGGATAGAGGGGTTCTATCTACCCACATGCATTCTGAGGGAAAATATTTAAAAGAGCTGTGGCTAGAGTCACCGGCATCTAATGCTGGTTATCCCAGAATAAATAGGGAGGCATTGGATGAAGGAAAACAGTTTTTGAAAATGAATGGGAAAGAAGTCTTTAGACATGCGGTTACTCGTTTTCCGGAAGTTATTAATGAAGCATTAGAAGCAAACAGTCTCACATCAGAGGATATTGATTTACTCATACCCCATCAGGCAAACCTTCGCATAACCCAAATGGTGCAGAAGCGATTGAGTTTACGTAATGAGCAGGTATTTTCTAATATCCATAAATATGGGAATACAACAGCCGCCACAATTCCCATAGCTTTAGCTGAAGCCTTTAATGAAGGAAAAATAAAGGATGGCGACCTATTAGTTTTAGCTTCCTTTGGTTCAGGATTTACTTGGGCATCGGCAATAATGAAATGGTAATAACAAATAATAAATAGAAAATAATGGAACAATTATATTTTACAGAAGAGCATAAAATGCTCAGAGATATGGTTCGAGATTTTGCCCGAAATGAAGTAAAACCCCTTACTCAGGAATTAGATGAAAAAGGAGGATTCCCCCATGAATCGGTGAAAAAGATGGCAGAACTGGGGCTTATGGGAATACCCTGGGATGAAAAATATGGCGGTACAGGAATGGACACAATGGCATTAGTTATTGCTATTGAAGAAATAGGAAAGGTCTGTCCTTCAACAAGTGCCACAATGATGGCACATACCAGTTTGGGAACAGCGCCCATTGCTGTTTTTGGCACTGAAGAACAGAAGGAGCGATATCTTCCGGGGTTGGCATCGGGAAAACAAATTGGAGCATTTGGACTTACCGAACCCAATGCAGGAAGTGATGCCGGGAACACGCAAACTCGCGCCATATTAAATGGTAATGAATTTATTGTTAATGGTGAAAAAGCCTTCTGTACCAATGCCGGAGAAGCATCTATTATTATATTCACAGCTGTGATGGTTGAGAATGGAGAGGAAAAGGGAATATCTGCCTTTGTAATTGATGCAGATACCGAAGGGTTATTTCTCAATCCACCTGAAAAGAAAATGGGGTGGTGTGGTTCCGATACCCGCTCGGTGTTTTTCCGAGATATGCGCATTCCTAAGTCCTCCGTATTGGGCAAACCATCCAAAGGATTTAAACAATTTCTAAAAACGCTAACCGGAGGTAGAATTACTATTGGGGCTTTGGGAATTGGAACTGCCCAAGGAGCCTTCGCCAGAGCACTAGCATATTCAAAGGAGCGAGAAGCTTTTGGGAAACCCATCCATAAATTTCAAGGAGTTTCCTTTAAATTATCAGATATGGCAACACAAATAGAAGCTGCCCGTCATTTGGTTTATCATGCCGCATGGAAAAAAGATCAGGGCTTATCGGTAATCAGAGAGGCTGCCATGGCAAAACTTTTTTCTAGTGAAACGGCCATGATGGTAACCACAGAAGCCATACAGGTTTTGGGAGGTTACGGATACATAAAAGAATACAATGTAGAGCGATTTTTCAGAGATGCAAAAATTCTGGAAATTGGTGAAGGGACTAGCGAAGTCCAGCGGATGATAATTGCTAGAGAATTAATAAATTCTGTGCAATCTGTATGATAACTGTCCAATTGGAAAGTGATGGAGTTGATCTACCTAATATTGATGGAGATTGGATATCTGAGATTTGTAATAATATTCTCAAAGACTTTGAGCATTCAAAAGCAACCGTAACGATTATTTTTTCTACTGATTTAAAACTCAGAAAATTGAAAAAAGAATATTTTTCTGTAGATATGTTGACGGATACGATTTCATTCAATTTAGAAGAAAAGGATGAAGCAATCGATGGTGAAATTTATATCAGCCTAGAAAGAGTAGCAGAAAATTCAAAAATATTTGAGCAGGATTTTGACAAAGAATGTAAAAGAGTCATTATACATAGCATCCTCCATTTATTAGGCTTTGATGATCAGACTTCAGAGGACAAAATAAAAATGACCCAACTAGAAGATTATTATCTTTCAAATACAATTGGCGTAGACCAAATCTAAGCAGTGGAATACATAATTACTTTTATTTTTTTGCTGATACTATCAGCATTCTTTTCAGGAACGGAAACGGCATATTTTCACATCCGGAAACATCGAAAAGAAACCCCTGGAAAAATTAAATCCGTATTAGATTCTCCGCAGCGTCTATTGGTTTTTCTGCTCACTGGTAATACCATTGTCAATGTAACCATTGCCTTTTTAGCAGCGTATGTAACTGCCAATGTTGCAGGTGAATATGAATGGGGTGAATCAACTCTAATTTTATTGGAAGTACTGGTTGTGTCTTTTGTTATATTGGTATTTGGAGAAATATTACCCAAAATGATTGCCATAAAAAATTCCAAAGAATTTGCTTTAAGAATGTACGTTCCCTTAAAAGTAATGATGTTTATTTTAAGTCCAATAGCACAAGGATTTAATACTATTACAAATGTTGTAATTAAAGTTCTCCCATTCAGGAGAGAAAAGATTTTTGATTCTGAAGAAGAATTAATAATACTGGCAGAATTGGGAGAAGAAGAAGGTACTCTCCAAGAGGAAGAATCTGATATGATTCAATCCATTTTTGATTTTAAGGAAAAAACAGTGGGTGAGATTATTACTCCCAGGGTAGATATTGTGTCATTGAGATCAGATGAGAGTATTGATAAGGCAATGGATATAATCGGGGAGCGTCAATTTTCAAAAATCCCCATATATAAAGACACTATTGATAATATTAAGGGCATACTCTATGCCAAAGATATTATTCCCTATCTCATGGGTTCTCGACCCAACGTCAATCTTCAAACATTAGCACGACAACCATTTTTTGTACCTGAAACCAAACCCATTGATGATTTAATGGAAGAGTTCAAATTACGAAAAACCAGCATTGCTATTGTGGTAGATGAATGGGGCGGTACAGAAGGATTAGTCACATTGGAGGATGTTGTGGAAGAAGTCATGGGAGAAATTCGTGACCCATATGATCAGGAAGAGTCTAATGCAATAAGGCAATCCGATGGTAGTTTTATTGTGGATGGCTCTATTACTATTTATGATTTAGAGGAAGAAACGGATATTGAATTTCCTGAAGAAAGGGACTATGACACCCTTGGTGGATTCATTTTGGATATCTTAACCGATATCCCCAAAACAGGTGAAAAAGTAGAGTTTAATAATATGGTTTTTACTGTTCAAACGATTGAAAACAACCGAATTGGTAAAATAAAAATTCAGATTAATTCTTGAAAGAGATTCTCAATAAACAAGCAGCAATAAATTTTGATGAGCTCATTGAAGTTCTTCGTCGTTTACGTGCGCCTGATGGATGCTCCTGGGATCGAGAACAGACTTCAGAATCACTTGTGCCCTATCTTTTAGAAGAAACTTATGAAATTATCGAAGCCATTGAGGATGGCGATATAAAAACTTTAAAAGAAGAGTTAGGAGATTTAACCCTGCATGTTCTCTTTCAGGCAGAACTTGCACGTGAGGCAGGACAATTTGAAATAGCAGACTCTATTAAACATATCTCTGAAAAACTTATTCGCCGTCACCCCAAAGTTTTTGATCCCCAAAATGGCAATCAGGATAGCGATCTCAATATATCTTGGGAAAAAGCCAAGCAGAAAGAAAAAAAAAGGGAAAATTTATTAGATGGAGTTCCTAAAAAATTACCAGCGCTAAACCGAGCCCGGCGAATTCAGGAAAAAGCCGCCAATGTGGGCTTTGATTGGAAGGATATTCATCCCGTTTGGGAAAAAGTGGAAGAGGAACTGGAAGAATTGAGGGAAGTGGTGGCCGAAAAAAGTCCTGAACGAATAAAAGATGAAATGGGCGATGTTTTGTTTTCCCTTGTAAATTTAAGCCGCTTTTTAAATATAAGTGCAGAGGATGCTTTGCGAACGACCATATCTAAATTTGAAATGCGCTTTACAAAAGTAGAAAAAGAATTAAAGAAAAGAGGAAAAGAGTTTTCAGATTCCAGCTTAGAAGAGATGGATGAAATTTGGAATTTGGTGAAAAAAGAGGCTATTTAAAAAAACCCTCATTTAGCAGGGGGATTAAAGAGTACACCCGATAGGATTCGAACCTATAACCGCTGGAACCGAAATCCAGTGCTCTATCCAGTTGAGCCACGGGTGCAATGGTATACTTCTTAAATAAGCATTAAAATCTTTGTGGAGGCGGGGAGAATTGAACTCCCGTCCGAATAAATCGTTCAGTCAGCGTCTACATGTTTAGGCTGTGTTCAAGGTCTTATCCGATGTTTGTGAACAGCCCCAGTCCCACCGGACCAGCCTGTACCCCGAAGGGATCTTGACCAACACCACCAGGCGCAGAGTTGGAGCAGTTTACTTTTAATGATATCTCAGAAACAGGCGGTAAACACGCCCATTAGGAGATAGCTGCCGTCAATTAAGCGGCAGCAGCGTAGCCGTAATCGGCATTTAAGGTTGTTTCCCGGATGATTTAGGAGGTAACCAGAAATCCTCCACATGCGGCTGAAAGGTCGAATAAACCCGTCGAAACCAAGACGCCCCCAAAGATGTCAAAAAACAAGTGAGCAAATTTACAGCCTATATCGGGTGCATTTTTAGAAAAAACTATATCTTTTAATTGAATAGAATTCATATAATCTTATACATTTTCCAAGCTATGTGATTTACCTCACATATTATCTCTCCTTATAAAAGATTCTTTCTTTGTATAAAAAAAAGATATTAAATTGCGAACTAAGTGTATTTAATAAAATAAAGGGGGAAAATGATTAAAAGACTGATATATTTATGGATTCTAAGTACTTGTCTGTTTTCGCAGTATGAGTATTCCAAAGAAGATTTAAATTCAACATCTTCTTCATATGGACAAATGGTTTGGTCTCCGACATATGAGGGTTATATTACACTGCATTACTTCACAACTCAGGGCTGAGCTGGCTGAACAAATATATTCGGGCAGTTGTCCGATTTTCAAACAGAATTACATGAAGAAGGATATGACAAAGTTGTTATCATTGGGGTAGGTCAGTCTGTTCAACAGAACTTCAATTCAAATTTTAGTGCAAACTCAGATTTACCATTAATAAATGATCAATCACCTAGCTTGCCTATTCATGATGTATTTAATGGCGAGCATAGATCATTAGTTGTTATGGCATCTGATGGTGAAACCGAGCTATATAGAGCCATTTTAAACTCGACTTATTTTCCATTATATGAAGACGATTTTAGAGAAGCAATTATTTCAAATTATCCAAACTCAATGCCTGGTGATATTAATAATGATGAAATAGTAAACATTCTTGATATAGTTCAATTAGCAAATATGATATTATCGGGAGAATATGCAGAAAATGCAGATTTAAATTCTGATGGAAGTGTTAATATTTTAGATATTGTTCAAATAGTAAATATTATTTTATCAAGCTAAATTATGAAATACTTTGTTAATATTCTCCTGCTCTTAACCTTATCTATGGCAAATAACAACTATTGCTTATTACCAGATATCATTGA
>JASMKZ010000200.1 GCA_030748955.1 Fidelibacterota bacterium
TGTATTTTTTGTTGTTAAACATCTGACAAAAGAACCTGATTTAACAAGTTTTTTAAATATATCAAATTTGACATCATTTCTTTGGAAAATTATTGTTAAATCCGATATTATTAATGGATTTCTTAAATCTGGTTTATCTGTTCCATATTTTAACATTGCATCTGAATAAGTAATTTTTGGAAATTTATTTTGTAGAATTTTCTTATTTGAAAATTTTGTAAAAACTTTTAAGAACAATTTCTCAAATACCTCAAAAACGTCTTCTTGTTCTACAAATGACATTTCTACATCTAATTGATAAAATTCGCCTGGACTTCTATCAGCTCTTGCATCTTCATCTCTAAAACAAGGTGCTATTTGAAAATATTTATCAAATCCTGAAACCATAATTAGTTGTTTAAATTGTTGTGGCGCTTGAGGTAAAGCGTAAAATTTTCCTGGATTTAATCTACTTGGAACTAAAAAGTCTCTTGCTCCTTCAGGACTTGAAGAAGTTAGAATGGGAGTTTGGAATTCTAAAAAACCTAGTTTTTCCATTTCTGATCTTATAAATGATATTATTTTTGATCTTAAAATAATATTTTGATGAATTTTTTTTTTTCTTAAATCTAAGAATCTATACTTAAGTCTAATTTCTTCTGCATACTCTTGATCAGAAAATACTGGCATTGGTAATTCTTTTGTAGTTCCTAATATTTCAAAAG
>JASMKZ010000201.1 GCA_030748955.1 Fidelibacterota bacterium
TAAATCATACTTTTTAACAAAAACCACTTCAAAAAAATAATTTCTCTTCTATAAACCCAATTTGGTATAATTTATGCCTAATTGAATATTTTATTAAAATTTTATGGTTAAAATAGAAAAACCCCCCAATTAAATTGAATCGGTCACGGTAGAATGATGTTTGACAACAACAAAATTTGAAAAGGGAGACTAAAGAGTCTCCTTTTTTATACCCAAAACAATGTGACCAACCCGATTTGACTTTCCTCTTATCATTGTATATATTAAACTATGGGATTACGTCGAAAAACTATACTTTTGTTGATATTCTCCTCTTTTATGAGTGTTGGGTGGGGACAGGATTGTCCTGAAAATATGTTTTGGTCGGATTGTGGTAGTATGTGTGAACCTACATGTTCAAATCCTGAATTCGATCCGGATATTACATGTCCTGATGTATGTGTAGAGGGTTGTTTTTGTAATTCTGGTTTTATTTTTTTATATGATAATTATTGGGATCAAAACTATAATATATGTATTCCTATAGAAGATTGTCAAGAAGAACCTCCCTGTGATGAAGAAACAGAAGTTGAGTTATGGGGTGAGTGTTATAATATTGAGGAGACTACTGAGTTAGATTTACGTGATAGTGGACTTACTGGAGAGATACCCTCAGAGATAGGGCAACTTACGAATTTAACTTATTTGAATTTATATCAAAACC
>JASMKZ010000202.1 GCA_030748955.1 Fidelibacterota bacterium
GGGAGATTCATGGAGTACTTCCAAAGACCGTGCTTCAAGGTAGGAGGTGCGTTTTTTAGTGATACGGGCAGTGACTCTTTGTCCCGGAATGGCATTTTTTACAAAGGTTACCATGTCATTTAGACGGGCAACTCCCATCCCCCCAAAAGCTAAGGATTCAATCTCTAATTCAACATCCATTCCCTTCTTAATTGCATCTGGTTCATTCATAAGGGGGAAAACTTACAGCGGTGTTATGGGGAATTTATAAGAGTAATAAAGTAAAATGGTGGTGGGTGGGAATAAAAAATTGAATTAAGTGCCCTAATTAATCCTGTATACATCGGATTGAAAAACCGGGAGAAGCTGACCAATGCTGACGAATCAATTTCCCATTACTAAATCCTACACGCCAATAAATTATATCATCTTCACCTAATGCCGTTGTTGTCCAATAGTAAAGAGATGAGCCCATATAAAGATAATACCCTGTACTAGTTCCATTACGGGAGCCTGCTCCTCTAGCGGAGAATCCAGTTTCATTAGTTGCCCCCTCATTGGGTTCATGCCAGTATCCATCTCCATCTTCTATGGTACCAGTCTCCTTTAACATCCCGCCAGCAATTAAACTTACTATTCCAAAATAATCTTGAGAAGTTGAAGGATCTAATAATACTGCCAAAGTATTCCACTCCTCATCAGATGGCACATGAAAACCCTCTGG
>JASMKZ010000203.1 GCA_030748955.1 Fidelibacterota bacterium
CCGGAGTAAAGGAATAGATCTCATCTTTTATTTTATCCCAGGAATATTCTACAGGACCGTTATTACCTTCGTAGGTCAAGGTTAAAGAACTGTCGCCATGCATATAGATTTCGCCATTGGTAATACTGCTACCCTCTTCAGAAATGATAAGGAATGTATCCTGGGATAATTCTGTCAGTCCATAGGTATTTGAGGAATAACAGTCAACTGTATCATCACAACTATCACCCAGATAATCAATAAGGGTAATTCCATTTTGATCTATAGTTGCGTATTGGATATCGGAACCACTGCAATCAATATCTTCATAAAGATACGTCCCAAAATGGATGGAATTTATTTCTGTTGGAAGGAGTTTGTTGTTGCTTTGGCTGTCATCACAACTCAAAAATACTACTCCAATAAATAGAAGAAAAAATATACTACGGTTGATCATAGTAAAATCTACCCATCCTCCCACAAACAAAAAACCCCGGGTGACCGGGGCTTGATGTTGTGAAAAGGGTAAATCTATTTTAACAGAACCATCTTATCCAATGGCTTGGTATTCTTTACATATAAATCTAAAATAGAACATTTCATGCACATACTGTTATTATATATTAATATTAAAAAAAAGGGAGTTTAAAATGGATTTACGAATAATTTTCCTTGCAACATACGAAATGATTTTATCAGTGGTTTTTGGTCTACTGACTATAT
>JASMKZ010000204.1 GCA_030748955.1 Fidelibacterota bacterium
AGATATTACAGATATTTCAAGGTTAGGATTAGAACAACCTGATTTAGTTGCATCAGATGATTTACATCTTAGCGAAGTTGCATATAGTAAAATTGTCGAAAGAATATTTAATAAAGCTTTATCTATTTTACAGTAGATCTATGAAGCCGCAAACTTTGTATTATAAAAATATTATCTTACCTGATGAGGACCACATGACGATACTTCCATCATCAATATTTAAGGGAATTAAATTTTTGTATATCCCAAAATAGAAAACTACTAAAACCACCTAAGAAATACATATACTACTGTATCCATCAAGCCCCGGTCACCCGGGGTTTTTTGTTTGTGGGATGATGGGTAGATTTAATTTTATTAACTTATTTTAATAAAGTCGAATTAGATATAAGTATTGATAATAAGATACACGTTATTCATTCATTAACCACTATAACATTTTAATTTTTAAGGAATTCCAGTTAATGAAAATTATATTTATTTTAGTTTTTGTAATGCAATTTGCCTCCAGTCAAAATATAGATGGAAGATGGATAGCGCAATTGTATGAAGGTGACCCAGGTAACACGATGTATGAGTTCGTCGATGGTTTAAGATATACTTACTATTGTGCAGATGATAATGGGTGTGACTCAACTTATTGGAATTCATTGGATACCAGTAATGCCATTCCAAATCCAAATCCATATACGTTTATTAATG
>JASMKZ010000205.1 GCA_030748955.1 Fidelibacterota bacterium
AAAATAAAGTTTGGCAGCCAAACAGACCATAGAGGGGGAAGGGTTCCTTTATAGCCCAGAGACTGCCCTGTTTTTATTCCCACATAATATAAAAAAATAACAAAAACAGAGACTCCAATACCCACTGCTAGACTGCTGCGGGGCTTTCGGATAGAAAGAGATATACCAAAAAGCATCATGAGAAAACTGGTACAGGCAAAGGCAGTTTTAAAATGCATATTAACAGCCCATCGGGGATCTTTAACACCGTAATATTCTAATTTTTCAACAAATTGTTTTAATTCCCAATAATTCATTTCTTCAGGTTTAACTGTGGATTGGGTTAAATCAGTTGGAGTAAAATTCAATTGTAAAACTGTATCCTGTTTTGATTCCTGAAAATGGAGGGAATCCTCATCCCAGTCGCGAGTATAGTATTGCTGAAGCAGCCAGTTTTCATTTTCCGTATTCCAACGCATGATAGGTGCATCAAGTCGAGAGGCAAGTTCACCAAATTGAAAATTCTGAATGGAAATTCCATGAGCGGTTTGGTTTCTGAAATTGTACCTTTGTATTCCCAATACTTTATCCTGTGATTCCTGCCGGAAAATATCCTTCTTTTTAATTTTATTTATTATATTCATATTTTAATTTTACTTAATGCGTTATTTTTAAATATATTTGCTTCTCTGATATATCTTCTGACCATTTGAGTTGTTTTAT
>JASMKZ010000206.1 GCA_030748955.1 Fidelibacterota bacterium
TAAAATAGTGGGAGATGTTGATTGGAAGTCAATTCAGGATATAGCATCATTTGCCACACCGGTTCCCGGAGGTGTGGGACCCATGACCATTGCGATGTTAGTGGAAAATACTGTAGAATCAGCCGAACAAAGGATGAATCTTACTTAAACAAAATATTATATTTGTACCATTATTGCGCCCGTAGTTCAATGGATAGAATAAAGGATTCCGGTTCCTTAGATAGGGGTTCAACTCCCTTCGGGCGTACTGTTTAATTTTCTCTATCTGCGCAAATAAACTCGAATTGTTATTGTAGCGGCGCAGGGACTCGAACCCCGGACACTCGGATTATGATTCCGATGCTCTAACCAACTGAGCTACGCCGCCAAATTATCGACAAAATATGATTTTTCAAAATTTTACTTTTCCCAGTACACTAAAATATACTAAGGATTAATCGAAAAAAAATAATGACATAAGAATACTAGAGCGGGTCATGATTTATTCCACTACCTCCTTTTTATAAAGAGGTGGTCTACTTCAACAGCACTATCTTCCATAATTAAATAAACTCACTAACACAAAAAATATAATATTATTCACAGCCAAAAGCACTCAAGTCATATGATAATTCACCATCAATCGTAACAATTTTTGATGAATCTAAATCATCATATTCTATGATAAAAAAGTTATCCTCACCTAAAAAATACAGATTTAG
>JASMKZ010000207.1 GCA_030748955.1 Fidelibacterota bacterium
CGCACGACCAATAGCTTAAAAGGCGTGTTGTTATTCCTCTAGAAGTGTTCAAATATGTACTAAATATATACTATTCTGTTAAAAAAGTGCTTGTGAATCAGTGTTTTCCGATGACGGATTATGAGTCCTCTGTAATACGAAGAGAAAGCAAATAGTGGTTGCTGCCAGGTTGCCATTTCGTAATTTATTGCCCATAACAACCATCCATCAAAGTGAGCGCTTAATTATTTACTACTGAGATATATGCAAACTGGGTTAGGAAGGAAGAATTGGAGAGGTGGGGTTAGGTATTGGTTAGCTAGGGAATTGTTCCATTTAGCCATTCTTCTATATTTGTATACCCATCTTTATCATTATCCAAAATATTATCATGATTATTTGCGGGATTCAGTCCGTGTTTAGTTTCCCATTCATCTGGCATTCCATCGCTGTCAGTGTCTATCAAAGGCGGTTTAGATGCAAGGTTAGGCCAACCGCCAACTTGAGTTTGTGAATCTATAATATGCCCAGTTCCATTTCTTACATCTGCAATTATTCTTGAATCAACACTATCTCTCATTGGCAAAGTTGCACCCGCATTCATTAAAACATTTTCCAAAGCACCTTCTGCAGATTCTGTAGTTACACTTGCAACTATGAAAGGGTTCTCCATTTTATTTCTATTGTATACTTTGTAAAACATATCCCATTGGTTCTCATA
>JASMKZ010000208.1 GCA_030748955.1 Fidelibacterota bacterium
AAACTTTTGAGAATTCAATTAATTCTTTGTACTCACCATTTGCCATCGTTTGTAAATCAGCGCTTTTTGCTAATGCTTTTTCTAATGTGATGTTTAACTCATTTGGGATAGCCTTAGCTACACGGTCAACATCTCCAAAAGAATAGCCCATTACTCTACCGACATCACGAACTACTTGCTTGGCCTTCATTTTTCCAAATGTAATTATTTGTGTGACTGAATTTTCCCCATATTGATTTTTAATATAATCGATTACCTCTCCCCTTCTTTCAATACAAAAATCAATATCAATATCTGGCATACTTATACGATCTTCATTTAAGAATCGTTCAAAAATTAAATTATGTTTTATTGGGTCAATATCGGTTATGCCTAAAGCATAAGAAACGATGCTTCCAGCAGCAGAACCTCTTCCAGGTCCAACTGGAATATTATTATCATTTGCATATTTAACAAAATCTTGGGTTATTAAAAAATATCCTGAAAATCCCATCTTTTTTATAACACTCAACTCATGCTCTACTCGCTTCTTAAGCTCCGGTGTTAAGTCACCATATTTTTCATTTATTCCATTGCTACATAGAGTCTTTAAATATTCATCTGGATCAGTAAAATCTTTATCAGGCGGTAGGGGGAAATTTGGCAAATGATATTCACCGGTGGGTATAGATAAATCAATACTATCCGCAATTAATCGTG
>JASMKZ010000209.1 GCA_030748955.1 Fidelibacterota bacterium
AACTAGTACCTATCGAAAACTCTGAAGTAGCATATAGTACTTTCGTTGAAAATGGTTCTGAAAATGTACATTTTGAATCACTCTCAGCAAATTTAGGTGGACATGGAGATGTAGCTGTGTATTGTTTATTGGGTGCATACGAGATTGGTGAAGACATTAAAATGTTTAATATACGTGGAGATGTAAACGCGGATGAAACTATTAATATTCTAGATATTGTCATGATTGTTAATTCTATTTTAGGATCCAATTCCGAATCATCATACAAAATATGGGCATCAGACGTAAATACTGATTTAGAGGTCAATATATTAGATATTGTTACTATTGTGAATATAATTATGAATAGCTAATTCCTCCCTAGGAACTTTTCAATTTTAAATACTTTTTATTCAATGGTTGATTATCTATAAAGATAATCTGTTTTTACTGTAAATTTCGTACTTGATTATGGATAATATTTACACATTAAACATACATGAACAATTTATGTTACGGGCTTTTGAGCTTGCAAAACTTGGCCTAGGAAATGTATCTCCAAATCCTTTAGTCGGTTGTGTATTAGTGAAAGATGGGCTGATAATTGGAGAAGGATATCACGAAAAATTTGGTGGTGACCATGCTGAAGTTATAGCATATAAGAATGCAATCCAAGATCCACATGGTGCTACAGCCTATATTACACTTGAGCCATGTTCA
>JASMKZ010000020.1 GCA_030748955.1 Fidelibacterota bacterium
AACGCGTCTGTTGGTTATTACCCCTGAAACAGAAGAGCTATTTATCTATGAAGGTGAATTTGAGATAACTGAATTAATAGTTGCCAACAGTCATGCCGAAGTTTCTGTTGATCTTCCTCTGGCAGCTAGTTTCAGTCTCAGCGATGCATACCCCAATCCATTTAACCCCACAACCACTATGACGCTCACCATACCAGTATCTGGTAAAATTACGGTTGATGTATATAATCTTCTAGGTCAGTCCGTAGCTATTCTGACAAGTGGATATAAGGATGCAGGTACATATAACCTCACTTGGGATGCGTCTGATGTTTCCAGTGGGATGTATTTTGTGAAAGCAGAGGCAGATGGGTTTACAAAAACTCAGAAGCTCATGCTGATAAAATAACCTATTATTTCATTCCTTTAACCAGATTTTCTACCACCTCTGGGTCAGCTAGAGTAGAAGTATCCCCCATATTATTTGTATCTCCTTCAGCAATTTTCCTTAAAATACGTCGCATAATTTTCCCTGATCGGGTTTTTGGTAATGCAGGGGTAAACTGAATTTTATCTGGGGAAGCATGGGGTCCGATCATTTCTCTCACCTTTAATTTAATTTCAGTCAAAATATTTTCACCAGCTCTAACGCCTGCCATGAGAGTCACAAAGGCATACACTCCCTGTCCTTTGATATCATGGGGGAAACCCACCACAGCAGCTTCCGCAACGTTTGGATGTGCGCCAATGGCCCCTTCGATTTCAGCAGTACCTAACCTGTGGCCAGATACATTTAATACATCATCTACCCGTCCGGTAATCCAGTAATAGCCATCCTTATCTCGCCGAGCTCCATCGCCAGTGAAATAGTAACCTTGAAACATGGAAAAATAGGTTTCATGAAACCGATCATGATCGCCATAAATGCTCCGCATTTGTCCGGGCCAGGATGTTTTGAGCGCTAATAATCCCTCGGAAGGATTACCATGGAGTTCGTTACCATCTGGATCAAGAATAACAGGTGTTACTCCAAAAAATGGGAAGGTAGCTGATCCGGGTTTCGTTTCTGTTGCAGCCGGTAAAGGTGTGATTAGAATACCCCCTGTTTCAGTCTGCCACCAGGTATCAACAATGGGACAGCGGCTCTCACCTACAATATCATGATACCACATCCACTCAGGTTCTTTAATAGGCTCGCCAACTGTTCCTAATACCTTAATTGATGAACGATCATGTTTTACCACAAAATCATTACCTTCCCTCATTAATGCTCGTAATGCAGTGGGAGCTGTGTAGAAAATATTTACCTTGTGTTTTTCCACAACTTCCCAAAATCGTCCAAAATCAGGATAGTTAGGAACCCCTTCAAACATGAGGGTTGTTGCACGATTTGCCAAGGGTCCGTAAATAATGTAGGAATGACCGGTTATCCAGCCAATGTCTGCGGTACACCAATATACATCTCCTGGCTGGTAATCAAATACTATTTCATGGGTGTAAGAAGCATACACTAAATATCCACCAGTGGTATGCAGAATCCCTTTTGGTTTACCTGTTGAGCCGGAAGTGTAGAGAATGAATAGTGGATCCTCTGCATCCATCTCAACCGGTGGACAGATATCATTGGCTGAATCCATGCAATCGTCCCACCATAAATCTCTATGATCCTGCATACTAATTTCTTCTCCGGTTCGTTTCACCACAAAGACATTTTCAATAGATGGTGTATTCTGGAGTACAATATCTGCATTAGATTTCATGGGGATATTTTGTTTTGTACCGCGTACACCGGTGTCTTGAGTAATGAGTACCCTGCAGGATGAATCATTAATTCTGTTCCTAAGAGCATCTGGAGAAAATGCGCCAAATACAATAGAATGAACAGCTCCAATTCGTGTGCAAGCCAGCATAGCAATGGCCAGTTCAGGAATCATTTGCATATAAATACAAACTCTGTCACCCTTTTTTATACCGTTTGATTTTAATACATTTGCAAATTTTGAGACTTCAGAGAGCATTTCAGAATAAGACAACTTCTTATCCGTATGGGGATCATTTCCTTCCCAAATGAGTGCAGTTTGATTGCCAAATCCGGCTTCTATATGACGGTCTAAGCAGTTATAAGATACATTCAGCTTGCCCCCTTCATACCATTTAATTTTTGCTTTGGTGAAATTGTTATTTGAGACAGTGTTCCATTTTTTAATCCAATCCAACCGCTCGGCTTGTTCAGCCCAGAATTCATCGGGGTTTTTAACAGATTTATCATATATTTTTTTATAAGCAGTCATATTTGAGATATGAGCCTTTTCAACGTCTCTATAATTAGGTTTAAAAACTTTGATGTCATTTATTATTTCAGTCATTATTATTTACCTTTTATTTATTATGTATGAAAAATATATATGATCATGTAGAATTTCTTCTATTTTAATTTACGATATAACTGCTTGGTGATTTCACTAAAGATTTTTTTTTAGGACAGAGAATCAATCCATAATCCATATATTAAATACACTATTTTAGTGTAATTTAGAATAATGAAATTTTCAACAAATCAAATAGGTAGAAATCGATATTTTCAGGATCTCATGTTACATAGGGTTCATGAAATTTTGTTGGTTGCAAGCCCCTATGATGCCTACACCCTTGAGGAAGACGGAAGGCTAACGGAACAAATTCTCCATGAATATTTGGGGATGAACTTGAGTTATGCCCCCAGGGTATGGCAGGCAAATACTGCTTTTTACGCCATGGATTTACTTTCCCGACGCCCCATCGATTTAATTATTGTCATGTTGCGGATTTCCGATATGGATCCTATCACTTTTGGAACAAAAGTAAAGGAACTATACAGCAATAAGCCTATTATTTTGCTGGCATTTGATGAGTCCGAAATAAAACAGCTTCCAGATAATATTGATGATGTAATTAATCATGTATTTGTCTGGACAGGCGACTCCAGCGTATTCCCTGCTATTATAAAATGTATTGAGGATATGAAAAATGTCAAACGGGATGTGCGCAAAGGGAATGTACGTGCTATACTATTTATTGAGGATACCCCTTGGTATTATTCCAGTATTTTGCCGGTTATTTATAAAGAAACATTATTTCATACCAAACAATTGATGGATAAAAGTCTGAATGATACTCAGAGGCTGCTCCACATGCGGGGCCGTCCTAAAATATTATTGGCTAAATCGTATGAAACCGCAGAAAAATATTTCAAACTGTATAGAAATAATATTCTGGGCATAATTTCAGATATTCGATTTCCGAAGGAAGGGAAATTACATCATCACGCTGGCATTCTATTTGCAAAATATGTCCAATCCATTGAAAAAACAATGCCGATCCTACTTCAATCTAATGAAAAAGAAGCGCTTAAATTTGCTAATACAATTACTCCCCATGTTTTAAATAAAAAATCCTCTACCCTCTTTTCTAATTTAAGAGAATTTTTAATTAATAATTTAGGATTTGGAGATTTTGTTTTTAAATCTCAAAAAGGAGATGAAATAAATCGAGCGGGGAATATAGAGGAGTTGGTTGAAATATTGGAAACAATCCCCGAAGAATCACTTAATTATCATGCTTCCCAAAATCACTTTTCCAATTGGTTAGCTGCAAGAGGCGAATTTAATTTGGCGACTCAATTTAGAAAAATAAAAAGTAATGAATATAACACTCATAAACAGAGGCGCGAAACTCTCATTAACATGATAAATAAGTCTCAAAAAATTCGAGGCGTTGGTTTAGTAGCAGAGTTTAAGCATTCGAAAAGGTCATTGCGAGAAAACTTTTTACGTATCCGATCTGGGTCTCTTGGTGGTAAAGCAAGAGGTCTCGCATTTGCAAATTTCTTTTGGAAAGAAACCCATTTATCTGAAAAATATTCAGAAGTAACCTTTAGGGTGCCGAAAGTGGTGGTTATTGGTACGGATGAATTTGATGAGTTTATGGATGTAAATAATTTATGGGAAACATCCTTGTCTTTAGATGATAATAGAGATTTGGAAGATGTATTTTTAAAAGGACGTTTATCCAGAAAACTGGTACAGACCCTAAAAGAATTATTAAAAGAAATTCATTTTCCTTTAGCAGTACGGTCATCAAGCCTTTTGGAAGATTCGCAGTATCAGCCTCTTGCAGGAATGTATGCAACCTATATGCTTCCCAATTGTCATGAAAGTGACAAAGAACGTCTAAGTCAGGTTTGTGAAGCTGTGAAGCGGGTATTTGCATCCACCTTTTTCCAAGAGCCTAAAACATTAATGGAGACCATTGTTCATCGGCATGAAGAAGAAAAAATGGCTGTCATTATAATGGAAATGGTGGGGCAGAAACATGAGTATTATTATTATCCGACTTTTAGTGGTGTTGCCCAAAGCTATAACTATTATCCAGTTTCATATATGCGGAGGGAAGAAGGCATTGCTTTTACTGCCATTGGATTGGGTAAAACTATTGTGGATGGAGGACAGGCACTGCGGTTTTCTCCCAAGTATCCCAATATATTACCACAGTATTATTCCTTAAAATCTACCATTACCAATAGCCAAAACACCTTTTATGCTTTGAATCTTAAAAATGGAAATAATCCCCTTCGAGGTGGAATTCAGAATAATCTTGAGCAGTTACATCTGGAAAATGCAGAACTGCATGGAACCTTAAAATATACGGCTAGTGTAATTTGTGATGAAGATGGTATCATCCGTGATACTTTACAAAAAAAAGGAAAACGGGTTATCACTTTTTCTCCAATACTGAAGTTTAAAGCTTTTCCATTGGCGGATATTTTGCAGGATATTCTAGAATTATGTCAAACCGCAATGGGGTGTCCAGTGGAAATTGAATTTGCTGTCAACATGAATAATCATCCTGAAATTCAAGATGAATTTTATCTACTTCAAATCAAACCTATGGTAGTGGGAGGATTGCAAAAAACTGAATATCTCCAACACAATGAAAAAAAGGATGTACTCTGTAGCAGTAAAATGGTTTTGGGGGATGGGATTCTTGATAATGTTTATAATATTATCTACGTGGATATCGATACATTCGACCGTTCAATCACCCGCATAATAGCCAAAGAAATTGATGTGATAAATCGACAAATGGGGAATGATAATCCCTATCTGCTTATTGGTCCGGGGAGGTGGGGGACTGCAGACCCGTGGTTAGGAATCCCCGTAAATTGGAAGCAGATATCACATGCCAAAGTAATCGTAGAGTTGGGCATTGAGGAGTTCAATCCGGAACCTTCATTCGGAAGCCACTTTTTTCAAAATGTAACTAGCTTAAGAATTGGCTACTTTACTCTTCAACATATAGATAAGGGAGGTGATCTAGATTTGGATTGGCTTAAAAACCAACCTGTTAAACAAGCCACAAAATTCATTCGATGGATTCAACTTGAAGATCCTTTACATATTCGCATTGATGGTAGTTCTGGTGCAGGAGTTATTTTTAAACC
This sequence comes from Fidelibacterota bacterium, assembly GCA_030748955.1. Lineage (GTDB taxonomy): Bacteria > Fidelibacterota > Marinisomatia > SCGC-AAA003-L08 > D37C17 > D37C17. The sequence goes on from JASMKZ010000020.1 coordinate 5,459, forward strand.
TCAATCTAAGATTGAAAAAATCATGGATGAGGAAGAATCGCCTGGAATTTAACGGTTATTTCCTTGCCAATTGTGGGACTTAAGAGCTAATTAGACCCTAATTCACAAATTTCTAATTTCAAGTGTCTAGTAAACTCTCTAAATTTAGCGCTTCAGATATCACTGAAATTTTCATTATAACTTTTCACCAATTAGCATTGCAATTAACATTTGGGGTCTCCTTATAAAAAAGTAGTATTTCAAACACTGGGCTGTAAACTTAATTTTGCAGAAACCTCTACCCTTGTCCGGGATTTTTCCTCCCATGGGTATGCCCAGGTAGGAATAGATAATCCTGCGGACATTTATGTAATTAATACCTGCTCCGTTACCGAAAATGCCAATAAAAAAGCCAGAAAAGCGGTTCGCCGAGCCCTGCGAAATTCTCCCCAGGCAAAAGTCGCTGTTATTGGGTGTTATGCACAGTTAAACCCTGAAGAAATCGCAGATATGCCTGGCGTAAGTATTGTGGCAGGTGCCGAGGATAAATTCAACCTATTTGAAAAAATTGAGTCTAGTGAACTCAGAGGGCAGACTATCATTTTAAGTTCTGAAATTGATTCTGTAGTAAAATTTAATCCTTCCTATTCTATGGGAGAGCGAACTCGTTCATTTCTTAAAGTACAGGATGGCTGTGATTATACTTGTAGTTTCTGCACAATTCCCTTAGCACGGGGTAAAAGCCGTAGCGCTAATATTGCAGATACTCTTATTCAAGCCAGGGAAATTGCCGAAACTGAAATTAAGGAAATTGTGTTAACGGGTGTAAATGTAGGTGATTTTGGGAAAAAATATAAAGAGAGTTTTTTTGATTTGATTCAGAAATTAGATAAAGTGGAAGGCATAGAAAGATACCGAATTTCTTCCATTGAACCCAATCTTCTTACCGATGAAATTATCTATTTTACTGCAAATTCAGAAAAGTTTTTACCCCATTTTCATATTCCATTACAATCGGGGTCGGATCAAATATTAAAAGCTATGAGGCGACGGTACAATTCTAACTTGTTTGCACGAAAAATTAACAAAATAAAATCTATCATGCCGGATGCCTGTATTGGTGTGGATGTGATTGTGGGATTCCCTGGAGAAAGTGAGGATAATTTTCAGGAGACTTCCGAATTACTCAATCAATTGGATGTATCCTATCTGCATGTATTTTCGTATTCCCAACGAGATAATACAGATGCTGTTAAAATTAAGCCCAAGATTTCTCAACAGACTATTGTAGAGAGAGGTAAGATATTACACCGTTTATCCATGAAGAAAAAACGCCAGTTTTATGAAAAAAATATTGGTAAAATCAGGGGAGTACTTTTTGAAACTTATGAAGAAGGGATCCTTTCCGGACATTCTGAAAATTATATACCTGTTTCCATAAAAGGGGATGAGGATGAAGTGAATCAAATAATACCAGTGAAATTAGTCCGTTTGGAAGATGGAGAAATATTGGGAAAAAGACTGGAATGATTTCTAACCCCTTTGTAGGAATTGCCGGAAATATTGGGGTTGGAAAAACAACCTTTACAGAAATTGTAGGCAAACATTTTGGCTGGAAGGAGTTCTATGAGTCCGTTGCAGATAATCCCTATCTGGACGATTTTTATAGAGACATGCACCGCTGGAGTTTTAATCTCCAGATTTATTTTTTACACCATCGATTTGCGGGTCAGGTAGAAATTAATAATTCTCAAGGTGGTGTTATCCAGGATCGCACTATTTATGAAGATGTAGAAATTTTTGCAAAAAACCTGCATAAGATGGATTATATGACAGACAGGGATTGGAGTACTTATCAAAATTTATTTAAAAACATGACCCAGTTTCTGAAAAAACCAGATTTGATTATTTATATCAAAGCTTCCACAGATACACTATTATCTCGGATACACAATCGTGATCGTGATTTTGAAAGAGAAATATCTCCTGAATATTTGCATAGCCTTAATATTTCTTATGACAAATGGATTAACAATTGTAAAGATCAAAAGGTGATTACTATCGAATCGGATGGATTTAATATTTTTAAAGATAATGAAAAATTGCAGACCATCCTCAAGGAAATTGAAACGGAATTAAATCAATGAAGAAAATTGCCGTATTTGTTTCGGGAGGCGGGTCAAATTTTATAGCCATACATCGCCAAATAATTCAAGGAAACATTCTCGGTAAAATTGTTATGGTTTTCAGCAATAATCCTAATTGTGGTGCCATAAAATTTGCAGAGGGAAATTCCATTCCAATTTTTATTATTAATGCTGCTCGATACCCAAATGCTCATACCCGAGATGAGTTCCTCCTTGAAACCTGCTTAAAGGCTGAAATCGATTTAATTTGCCTTGCGGGATTTATGAAAATGCTCCCAAAAAATATTGTTAAACAGTATGAATACAGAATTCTGAATATCCATCCGGGGTTATTACCAGAATTTGGTGGGAAAGGATTCTATGGTGCGCGGGTACACGAAGCTGTAATTAATACGGGAAAAAGGGAAAGTGGAGCAACTGTCCATTTTGTAGATGAGATTTATGATCATGGGCCCATAATTTTACAGAAAAAAGTTGAAGTAATGAAAACTGATACTCCGGAGTCTCTTGCTGCAAGAGTCCTCAAAGTAGAGCATGAGCTATTCCCGGAAGTGGTGAAAGCTTTTTGCGAAAATAAAATAATTATGGAAAACAATAAACCCAAAATATTGGAGTATAATGAAAATTAAACGAGCGCTTTTAAGTGTTTGGAATAAATCAAATATAGCTACCCTTGGTACGTTTTTATCTGATCAAAACATTGAAATAGTTTCCACCGGAGGCACCAAGAAGGTCTTGGAAGATGCAGGTATTAGGGTAGCCGGAATTGGAGATATCACTGGTGGTGGATCGGTAATGGATGGCCGCGTTAAAACACTGCACCCGAAAATCTTTGGCGGCATTCTTGCTGATAGGGGGAACACTAGTCATCTCACAGACCTTTCAGATTTAGGTGGCTTGGAAATTGACTTGGTGGTAGTTAATTTTTACCCCTTCGTTCTAGAAGCGGTTGAAAAGAATTTAGATTTTTCTAAGGCTATTGAATTCATAGATATTGGCGGTCCATCAATGGTGCGGGCCGCAGCCAAAAATTATCACTCGGTTCTCCCGTTATGTGATCCAGAAAATTACGCAGAATTTATAGAAGAATATGAAAAATCAAATGGCCAAATATCCCTTGAATTTCGGAAGAAATCAGCATCTACAGTTTTTGCCATGACTGCAACTTATGAATCTGCCATATCCAATTATTTTATGAAAGATGAAAAGAGTTTGCCTGAAATTATCAATTTAAATCTTAGTAAATCTTCAAGTCTCAGATATGGAGAAAACCCTCATCAGGATGCTGCATTTTATCTTTCAGAAGGACAAACTGAAACATGGCATCAGCATCAGGGGAAAACTTTATCCTATAATAATTATGCCGATATGGAATCCGCTTTAAATATTCCCCAAGAATTTTCAAATACAGCCTGTGCAATTATTAAGCATGCCAACCCTTGTGGGTTTGGACTAGGAGAAAATTCCAAAGAAGCATACCTTCGGGCTGTTACTACAGATCCAGTAAGTTACTTTGGCGGGATTGTTGGTTTTAATTGTGAAGTAAATGTTGAAACTGCTGAAGAATTAATCCAACCATTTTTGGAATGTATAATTGCACCTTCATATTCGGATGAAGCGTTAGAGATTTTTAAAAAGAAGAAAAACCTTCGGATAATCAGTGTAGGAAAAAAGGGATTAACAGATGAGTTTTCTATTAAATCCGTGGCTGGGGGGTATTTATATCAACAGAAAGATTTTCAACAGGGTGAACTTGAGAAGCTTGAAATTGTGACGGAAAAAATACCCAGTGAATTAGAGATAAATGCCATGCAGCTGGGTTGGAAGTTAGTTAGGAATGTGAAATCTAATGCCATTGTTTTTGCCAATAGCAATCAATTATTAGGGGTTGGTGCAGGACAAATGTCAAGAATTGATTCTGTAAAAATTGCTATACAAAAAGTGGCTGAAGCTGGATTAAATTTACAGGGTGCTACCATGGCATCAGATGCCTTTTTCCCATTTTCGGACAGCATTGAAATAGCCGCAAAGGTTGGAATCTCTACCGTAGTTCAGCCAGGTGGATCCATTAAGGATGCTGAAGTAATTAAAAAGGCAAATGAACTTGGAGTGGCAATGGTATTCACGAAAATAAGGCATTTTCTTCATTAGGATAAATTTATGTTAGGCAATTTTAAAAATATAGTAACGGGTGATATCGCCATTGATTTGGGCACAGCAAATACGCTTATTTGGATCAAAGGGCAGGGCATCATTTTAAATGAGCCATCCATTGTTGCTCGAAATGTAGTTAGTGGTGAAATAATGGCTGTAGGAAACGAAGCCAAAGAAATGGTAGGCAGAACTCATAGTGGAATTGAAACGGTTCGACCTTTGAAAGATGGTGTGGTAGCAGATTATAAAATGACGGATGCCATGATTCTTGGTTTTATCCGTAAAATAAAGCTAAGCAGAATAGCACGGCCTCGCATTGTAATTTGTATTCCATCAGGTGTGACTGATGTGGAACAGCGCTCAGTTAAAGAATCGGCAGAACATGCAAATGCCAGTGAGGTTTATTTAATTGAAGAACCCATGGCTGCTGCGATTGGAATTGGTATTGATGTAAGTAAGCCCGTAGGGAATATGATTGTTGATGTGGGTGGCGGTACTACAGAAATTGCAGTAATTTCATTAAATGGAATTGGCACCATTGAGACCATCAGAATTGCTGGTGATGAGCAAACCAAAGCAATTGTTGATTGGTTTAAAGAACAGCATAAATTAGGAATTGGTGAACGAACAGCTGAAAATATAAAATGTACCGTTGGCTCTGCTGTTCGAAGTAGTGGTGCCATTATTGCGGTTAAGGGTCAGGATTTGATAACGGGAATTCCAAAAACAATGGAAGTATCCTCGGATGAAATTCGCCAGGCTTTAGCGGAAACAGTTTTTCAGATTACATCGGCTATTAAAAATGCATTAGACAAAACTCCTCCGGAGCATTCTTCAGATATAATTGATTTTGGAATTATTCTCACTGGTGGAGGCGCGCTTCTTAAAGACCTAGATTTACATATTCGAAACAAAACAAATCTGCCAGTGAATGTGTCTGAAGACCCCCTGTTGTCAGTGGTTAAGGGAACGGGAATTGTTTTAGAAAACCTGAAAAAATATAGAGATGTTCTCATCCAGCCCTAATGCTGCGCCCCAGAGTCCCTTTCATCAATAAAGATGTTCTGACTCTTTTACTGACATTATTCCTTTCAGTTTTACTTCTTTTTACTCGAACCTCTCCTCAAATACGTCAGTTAAAGTTTCAATTTTCTCAATTAGCAAATACTATTGCTTACCCGGTTATTTGGTATAAGGAAGTTTTCATAATACGGGAAAAAAATAAATTGCTTAAAGAACAGCTCATTCAATTTACTCTTATGAATTCTAAATTGGAAAGTTATCATCAAGAAAATGTTCGCCTAAAAGAAATGTTAAATTTCACCATAAAACAACCGCTTCATTTCATAACAGCAAATGTAGTTAATCATAATTTTGGACTTCCCACAAATTCAATTACCATTGATGTTGGTGCAAAAGATAGTATTGTTAAAAATCTAACGGTTATGGACGAAAATGGTTTGCTTGGTAAAACGATTCAAGTGGGAGACCATGCGGCCTTAACTCAACTCATTACCGATAAAAATTTTAGGGTATCCATTCGAATTGGTCAAGACCGTGCTTTGGGTCTCTTTATTCCCACTCATGGAAAATATGGGTTATTAGAGGGGGTACGGAAGAGCATGCCATTAACTGAAGGTGAAATTGCATATACATCTGGTATTTCAGAAATTTATCCACCCAATATTCCCGTTGCCCGCGTGGTTTCAATAAAGCGAGATGAAAATAATCCTTTCCAGAATATCGTTGTTGAACTCGTTGGATCCCTTGAAAATTTAGATTATGTTTTTGTAATTTTATGAATAACAAAATTGCTATTCAGATAATTATTCTGACAATAATTGTCATGTGTATACAGATATTTATTCCTGCCTTCAATTTTTACAATTTGGTAATCGTTCCTGACATTCTCATTATTTTTCTCACTTATATTGGATTTTATTACGGTAGATTCTATGTTATTATCCTTGGCTTTTCCATAGGCATTTCACAAGATTTTATTACCCAGGTTGAATTGATGGGAGCAATGGCATTTACAAAATCCGCAATTGGGTTTGGGTTAGGAACGTTAGCCCTGTATCGGAATGTATGGTCTGGGAATATAAGGATGCTTTTTATTTTTCTATTGTATAACCTTCATTTTCTTATTTATTATTTTATAAAATTCAGTGGAGTCCCAATTTCTTCATCTATTTATATCCAAGTAGTTTTAATTCATTCTCTCGTTAGTTTTGCCATTTTATTTGTGATTGACAAGTCCTTTTTTAATAATGAAATCACATTAAAATAAGAAGTAATTTTCATGCCAAAGTTTAAAAAAGTGCAATTAGTATTAGCGGGAATTTTCACTATATTATTTTTCCGATTTTATCATCTTCAAATATATCAGCATTCAAAATATGAGGAGAAGGCAGGTAATAACAGTGTTAGAAAAATTTCAATTCATGCCCCCCGTGGTATTATTTATGATAGAAATGGTATCCCCATTGTTGATAACCGACAAATATATGATTTAGCAGTAATTCCCTTTGATGTAACCAGCCAATTTGATTACCAGATGGTTTCTAAACAAACAGGCGTATCATCAAGTGAGTTGCAGGAAAAAATTACAAGAGGTAAAGAATCATTTCATCGATTCCGTCCTGTCCCCATAAAGCGGCATATTGATTTTGAAACACGTTCCCATCTTGAAGAAAACAAATTATCTCTTCCGGGGACAATTTTTTCTGAATTTCCAGCAAGAACTTACCCACATAAAGCAAAGCTTACTCATGTTTTGGGATATTTAAGAGTGGTAATGGATATGACAGCTTCTATACCCAATCAAGGATTAAAATATAAGTTAGGAGATGTTTTTGGGTTTAGTGGAATCGAACGAATTTATGAATCAATTCTCCGTGGAAACGATGGTACAGAATTCCGTCTAGTGGATATTTATGGAATTGATCATGGTGTTTATCAGGATAATCCCGGCCAGCAGCCAGTCCCGGGTAAAGCATTACATCTATCAATTGATAGTAAACTTCAATCACTTATTGAAGATTTGTTTTCCGGTAAAAAAGGTGCTGCAATTTGCATGACGCCAACATCTGGAGAGGTGTTAGCTTTCGTATCAGCTCCGGATTATGATCTGAATTCTTTTGCAGGTCCCGTTCCCATTGAGCTTTGGGAAGGATGGAACTCAGACCCTGAGAAACCTCTCATTAATAGGGGAATTCAGGGGCTTTATCCCCCAGGAAGTACCTATAAACTATTGGCAGCGGCACTTGCAAAGGAAGATGAAGTTGTCGATAAAAATTGGACAGTGAACTGTAATGGAGTATATACTCTGGGTGATAGAGATTTCCATTGTTGGAATGATGCTGGCCATGGTACTGTCAATATGGATGAAGCCATTTATCAATCATGTAATATATATTTTTATCAATTGATTCAAAAACTGTCCTATAAAAATTGGATAGAGATGGCAGGAAAGTTTAAATTCGGGGTTTCTTCAGGAATTGATCTTTTGGGTGAAAAAAGAGGTTTAGTGCCTGAAAGATCCTATATGAATAGAAAATATGGGAAATGGGGCTGGGCTACGGGGAATTTACTTACATTTGTTATAGGTCAGGGGGATGTATTGGTGACTCCTATTCAGGTAGCCCAAATGATGAATATAATTGCAACGAGAGGAAATACTAAAACACCCCATTTATTGTTAGATAGTCCGGCTGAAAAAATTTCGGTATCTCTAAAACCTCTTACTTGGGATTTTTTACAACAATCAACTTGGGATGTTGTAAATCATAAAGAAGGAACCGGTAAAGCTGCAAAAGTAATTGGAAGTGAAGTACATGGTAAAACAGGTACCGCACAGAATCCTCATGGTGAAGACCATTCTTGGTTTGCAGGTTATTTGGTAAAGGATGATATTCCAATTTTATCTTTAGCAGTCTTGGTAGAACATGGAGGCAGAGGATCGGTTGAAGCTGCAATTATTTCACATAAAATTTTTAAATATGCTCAGAAAAACATTAATTTATAATAATACTCTAAATAAAATATTCCAGGTTCCGGATAAAATAGTTTTTCGTTGGGGGATATTCTTTCCTGTATTAATTCTTATGTTTATTAGCTTGATTACGCTTAAGCATACCAGCATAAATTCATCTTTTTTTTCATCTACATTTACAAAACAGATCATATGGTTTGGATTTGGAAGTTTGGTTTTTATTTTGGCACAATGGATACGTATTCAATATTTTCAAGAGTATGCTTTTCACTTCTATGGTATTCTGATTATTTTTATTGCAATCACCTATATCATGCCAGTGATAGGAGGGTCCCAAAGGTGGGTGATAGTTGGGCCATTTTCTTTTCAGCCTTCTGAAGTTGGGAAATTATTATTGGTATTTGTTATTGCCAGAGTTCTTGCTGATCAAAAAGGCAATATGAATGAAATCAAATTATTATTATTGATACTGCTTATGGCTTTAGTGCCTGCATTAATGGTTTTTAAACAGCCAGATTTTGGAACTGCAATAGTATATGGATTTATTGCATTACCAATGTTATACTGGTCTGGTATAAGGTCATATTACCTTTTTTCTGTAATTGCGCCAATCATAAGTATTATTTCAGCTTTTAATATTTATATTTTTTCAATTTGGATGGGTGTATTGGTAATGGTAATTTATTTTAATCAGCCAAAAATAACAATGGGGGTGCCCCAATTTATTACAAATATTGGTTGCGGAATACTATCTCCTTTTATTTGGAATAATTTTTTATACTCACATCAGAAAGAACGCATTTTAACATTGCTCAACCCAATGCGCGATCCACATGGAGCAGGGTATCAGGTTATTCAATCCATAATTGCAATCGGGTCCGGAGGAATTTGGGGAAAAGGAATCGGTAAGGGCACCCAAACTCAGCTTCGGTATTTGCCAGTTAGGGATACAGATTTTATAGTCTCAGTAATAGGGGAGGAAATGGGCTTATTAGGTATTGCAGTGATTCTAGGAGTTTTTTTTACAATGCTATATTGGATGATTGTTTATGCAGGAATAATCTCAAATAAATTCTCAAGTTTGACCCTAATTGGATTTGCCAGCATTCTATTCATTCATCTGATAGTAAATATGGGAATGACAGTGGGCTTGCTTCCGGTTACAGGTTTGCCAGCACCATTTCTCAGTTATGGGGGGTCATTTTTATTGTCTTGCATGTTAATATTAGCACTATCAACAAATATTGTTAATCATCATATCTAGGACCATTTTAGAAATTGGCATGATTACTTTTAGTAATGTAAATTTAACCCCTTTTGTTTAATTAGAATATATAGAAAATCAAGGAATCCGAATATGGCCGCCTTTTCAGATAATAAATGGATGTTTATAAATACCATCATTTTAATGTTGCTAATTGGATGTTCTGGCACTCGTCCAAACGATTCGTCAGATAGTGCTGACAGTGGGAATTATACAGATGTTGAAACCCTCAAATCAATAATAAATGAACAAGATAAAAAAATATCTTTCATTGAAAGGGAATTAGTTAATTATCAAAATATGATTAATGATCAATCGAATGTTTTGGATATTTATGATGATAATAATCAAAATGTGCGTGAATTTAGAAGAAATCTTGAAAGGGAGGTTCAATCTGCAATAGAACAAATTCAAGACGGATCTTTTGAAAAAGAGATGGCAAATACTCTCATTAAAATGCAGAATAAAATCCACATATTGGAGGATAGAACTTTTTATACAGATAGCCTATACTTTGAATTAGTAAATGATATAGTGATGATTGAAAATGAAATTGCGTCACTAATAGCCAGCTTTAAAGAAGTGAGTGAAATTTCAGTGAATAAGAAAGTCAGAGTTATTCCTAAAATTACAAACGAAGAATATCAGGCCAAGTACATCGAATCACTTTCAAACTATCAAAACGGAGAATGGAATCTAAGTTTGGATGGATTCAAATTTCTCATCCAATCAGATAGTAATCATGAATTAGCTGATAATTGTCAATATTGGATTGGTGAGGTATATTATTCGTTGAAAGAATATAATCGCAGCATAAAAGAATTTGAAAAAGTTTTTACGTTTCCTGGAACAAATAAAGGAGATGATGCTCAATTCAAACTTGGATTGTGTTACGTAAATATTGGACAGATTGAAAATGCTAAAAAAGAATTTAATAATTTACTCGAGTTTTACCCAAATAGCGAATATTATAAAAGAAGTCAAGAAACCCTCAAAAAATATTAATAATAATATAGAAAAGGAATTGCATGGCCCCACTTAAATTATATTATTTATCAGCTGAAGTTGCGCCATTTTCAGAAACCTATGAACTGGCAACATTCTCCAGAAAAATAACAAGTAAACTACATGATAAAGAGGATGTAGATATCCGTGTTTCTCAACCGAAATATGGGTATGTGAGTGAGCGGAAATATATTCTGAGAGAAGTTATTAGGCTCAAGGATATTCCGGTTATGTTCAATGAGGAAAAGCATATCATTAATATGAAATCCTGTTTTATTCCGGAGACTCGTGTACAGGTTTATTTTATGGAGAATAATCCATTGTACAAGTCTTTACCCGATTTGATTTATAAAGCTAGAAATGGTAGAATTTTTAGTGATATAGATGAAAGGTTTGCATTTTTTGCTTTGTCGGCCATAGATACATTAACCTCATTATTTTGGGCGCCAGATGTATTTATTTGCAATGACTGGCAAACATCTTTTCTTCCAATATTATTGCGGGAACAATATAAACAGGAAGAATTTTATTCAAATATGAAGTCAGTTTATATCATTCACTCTATTAATGATTACAGAAGATATTCAAAAAAAACCTATGATATGCTAGGTTTGACTCCCGGAGAATCTGGAAAATTAATCGATAACCATATCTGTGCAATTGAAAATGCCGATTTAACCATTGCAATGAATTACGAATCATCCAAATTAATGGATAAGATGATGAAACAAAAAAAATTATTTGATGCATTTGAATCTAATAATTCCATGATCATAGATATTCCTAAAAAATCAAATCGTGAAGTCTGGAAAGAAACTGCTAACACCATCGAATCAGCCTGTAAGAAATTAAAATGAAAATATTTACCCCTCCTTTCTATAGCAGAAAGATTAATTTTCTGCTTTTAGGAGGATTAATCCTTTTTTTGAGTTGTCAGTCTGATCCTATAGTATATAATCCTGCCGGCGGTTATGAATACCAAAAGAAAAGTTTTCAATTAAATAAGGATGCCTCAAAAACTGTTCAGGGGGATCTCCATACGGGTATGAGCCCGAGATTGTATTCTGGAATTTTATTGAATGGAGACAGGGTTTCGACATTGATTCGTTTATTACCAGAAGTTTTAGATTCTCATGAAGTATGCAGTGCAGATAGTATTTCTAAGGTAAATATTTCACTATTTTCAATTACACAACTAGCTGATGAAGATACAATTTTTCTTATTCAGAAGGATTCAATACAAATTCAGCTCATATCATTAAATGAAATATGGGACGAAGATATTGTGCTAGATCCCACTAAATTATCAACAATTACCAATACCATAAATACCACTCCGACTATCTCAAATTCCTTAATTGAAATTAAAAATCAAAGCATAGATGTTCAAATTTATGATCATGATAGCGATATAATCCAACATTGGTGTGAAACCCAGGAAGAATTAGGAATTGTTGTTTCTTATATCCCTACTGATACAACATATTTGGAATTCTATTCTTCTAATGGTTCTGAAGTGGGATTAGGACCAAGACTGTCTTTAGAATATTCTATTGAAGAAGAAACGTCCAAAAGTCATGCCCGCTACTTAATTAAGGATGTGTCCTGGGGTGAGCAGGTGGAAAATATAAATGGACCTTATTATGTTGATGATTCCCTTTCTGGATATTGGGGAACGTTTTATGCAATGAGCTTGGATTGGGACAGCCCGATTATCACAAACCCGCCACTAGCATATGATTCTGTACAGAATTCAGAGATAGTTTCCGCAGGACAAAATTCTCCCCTGTTCACAATTGATTTAGAACTGAACCCTGAAATAATAAATGATATTGATTCCATTTCATTTTCAATATTAAATGCAGTTGCATTTATGAGCGAAAGTGATCCAAAAGGAGATAATTTTGATACAGATTCTACAGGAACTGAAAATAATGGGCAATTAGATTGGACGGATGATAATGATAATGGTCAGTGGAATATTGGAGAGGGAGAGGAGTGGTTTGATTACGGAGAGGATAACTGCCCTGATATTTGGGAAACTGGTAATGCTGACGACCCATGTGATTCCACTTCTACCCTTAGTATTTTCAATGCAATTGGGACAGAAGTTAATGAGCAGTTAGATTGGACCGATGCAAATGAAAATAAATTATGGGATGAGGGTGAAGGTGAAGAATGGTTTGACTGGGGCTCTGATTGGTGCCCGGATAGTCTTGAAAGTGGAGATGGATTTTGTATAGCTAATTTAGTACCCTGTAATTGTCTTGATTATTCAGGGGAGGATTTGGGTTATGATCCAAACAGTGACAATGCAGATCCAGTAGGGGATGATTGGCATGAAATAAATAATCCTGATAGTACGGAGGGAAATTATAAGTGGGACCCTGGAGAGCCCTTTTATGATTGGGGTTTAGATGGGTTGCCGATGTCTATTGTAGGGTATAGTGATGCATTTGAGGGAGATAGTTTGCTGCATTGGACGGACAATAACAGCAATGGCGCTTGGGATCCGGGAGAGGGTGAAAGATGGTTCGATACTGGTACGGATGGTAAATACAATGAAGACGAAGTAGAAAATTACGAAAACTACACTGAAGGAAATTTTGTTTTTAATACAGGTGAGAGATACTTCGATTGTGGTGAAGATAATATCTGTAATGATGCAGAAGGCGATGATGAAACTGACGATTATAATATTGACCCAAATGGTGATAATTGGAGTGCCATTAACTCAACTGGCACAGAAGTTAATGACCAATTAGATTGGACCGATGCAAATGAAAATAAATTATGGGATGAGGGTGAAGGTGAAGAATGGTTTGACTGGGGATTAGACGGCATTCAAGATTCCCTAGAAGCCTTTCATGTATCATCTGTTATTCCAATTGAACGGTATGATAATAGCTATATTTTTGATCTTGATGAAGAAATATTACAACCAACTCCAGACTTAGAAACGGACACAGTAAGTTTGTGGATTTCTGAAATACGGAAAGTTGATGAAAATTCATTAAATATTGAGGTAAGCGTTCAATCAAACAAAGCCCTGAAAGGACTGCAGTTTCAATTATATCATACGCCTTTCACCAAATTGGATACAACTCTGGAAACCTACACACGTTCTATTGCACAGATTGGAGAGGATAAGCTTTTCGAAGATTTTACGTTACTTCCTAAATCTGAATATGATCCGCTGATGCTAGATACAACTTTACAGATTAACTATGCCAATGATGTTGCTGCATTTCTTGATTTTGACAGCCTGAACCTCTTTCTTGAAAATAAAGAATATATTTTTTCTCACCAATATTCAAATTTAGTTTTTTATATAGATGCTACAAATACTGATATACATGAAGATGGTATGTGGGTATATCTAACTCATTCAAGTGATTTAGGAGATGATGGAAGTATATTAGGGTACCCAACATACGTACCTTCATCATCAGATTCTGTTGAAATTTCAATGGGCCAGATTTTAAGGGCATATCAAAGTGGAAGTCTGGGTTCTTATAATGGATTTAAATTAAAAGCTAATGATATTCTGTATAATTATTCAAAATTATCAATAAAAAATAATCCACGAATAGATGTGATATTCAGTCAATGAAAATATATTTCTTCTTAATATTAATTACAGGGATTGGATTTTCTCAAGCAACTGGTTTATCTGCTTATGGTGTTGGAGAGAAAACACACAATTCTGATCCCGCATCGTTAGCTTTAGGAAATAGTAGTTTTTTCTCAGGGAATTCTAAGCATATATCAATTGATTCGCCATCATCTTTATGGAGGTCTGCCCTTACTCGATTTTCAATTCACTCAGGATTTAATTATTTATCAACTGCCAAATATCCTGATCAATATCAACAGAATTTAACATCGTTTTCTATTTTATTTCCTGTGGGAATTAAAAAAGTTTTTGGTTTTGGGTTGCAGCCAATATATCGCAGTAATAAATTAAATATTACTGATGAAGACTTTAAATTTATAGGCGCAGATGAAAGTATTACTGGTGCACCAATTGCTTATAAAAATACTTATGCTATTGATGGAGGTATTTCGGAATTATTTTTACTGTATTCCCAAAAATTAACCCATAATATTTCTGGTGGAATTAAATATTCTTTACTCTTTGGCAATCAAAGTTCAAACGATGAACTATATACTTATGATGTACAATTTGATACATTATCATCAGGCGGTCTGCTGATAAACGAATTTGTAGATAATGAAGATACCTTGTATGCAATAGCAAATTATAGTGGCATGACAGAAATCAATAAGTATCGAAAATTTTCAGGATCAGGTATTTCAGCAGAGGGAAGGTATGCAGATGAAAAGCATGAATTTGTTATAAATTTAATGCTTAATGGTAAAATAAATGTAGAAACCACCAATCAATTAACTATGGTAAATTCATACACCACCACCAATAATACATTTGAAAATTCTGCAACTGATTTTTCATCTAATTTCGGACTTGGATACCGCTATAAAATCTTGAATAATTCTGGAATTACAGTGGAAATACACAATAAATCTCCCTTTAATATTCCAGAAAATGCAGTTATTTTTAATATAATGCCTCCAAGGGAGGAATCAATTCATTTTGGTGGCTATTATCAAATTCGAAATTCTAAGATTGGTTATTGGAATAATCTGAATATGAGGGGTGGTGCTTATGCAAAGAATTTAGAATTTACAGATGGTGTTTTCAAAGATGTAGGTGGAACAATAGGTTTTGGATTAGAATATTTAGGAAACACTCAATCTATTGATATTGCATTTCGTTTTGGGAGGAAAGATAGCAGATTAATAATTGGAGAATATGAAAAATATATTAGTTTTCATATTGGTATTACAACTGGAGAAAAGTGGTTTATGAAAAGAAGGAGAAAATAAATTGAAAATTAATTTAATTATACTGAGCATTATTGTGATGGTTGGTTGTGTTCCACCAATAACGGAATCACCATCAACTAGTGCTGAAGTCTATGCAAACTTAGAGGACTGTGAACCTTGTCCGCTACTATTAAATTTCGCTTCATCTAATTATCAAAATAGAGATTGGAGAGGAGCAATAAATAATTATGATCAATTACTTAAGTGTAATTGCGGTAAGGTTGATCCTGAAAACACTTTTAAGTATATGGCATATTCTTATCAGCAATTAGGTCTATATGATAGTGCTGCCTATATTTTTAAACAGGGGTTGAAATATACACCTGAGGACATCGATTTATTAAAGATGGCCGGAGAAAATTCTGGTCGTTTAGAAAATTTTGAAGATCAAATTTATTACTTTGATAAAATCCTCAGCTTTGAAGAAAATAATCTTGAAATATTGGAGATGCTCAGCAATGTTTATAGAGATAGGGAAATGTATGAGGATCAGGTGAGTATCTTAAATATTTGGCTTAATTATGAACCAACCAGTAAAAATGCAAATGCAGAAAAAAAAGCAGCCTTTGCAGCATTGGGGAAGGATGAATCGGATGTTGATAGAGAACGTTGGGAATCTGAAACATCCAATATTCAATATGGTTTGGATTATATTCGATCTCTTCAAGATGCAGGTAATATTGAAAAAGTTGTTGAAGTATGCAAGGAGCTATTGGTTTACGAAAAATACAATACAACAATTCTCCGTAGTTTAGGGGATGCCTACTTGAATCTTTATAAAGAAGATGAAGCTTTAAATATTTATAATACATTGGCAAAGGTTGATCCAACAAATTATGATGTAGCTATTGATATCTCAAAAATACTTGTGAATAAAGAAAAATTTTCAGAGTCATTAGAATGGGCTGAAAAAGCTGTAAGCATGAGTGGTCAAGCCGGAGAATCAATTTATCAAAGAGCAGAAGTATATTTTTCTGTGGCAGAGTCATGTAGTGGTGACCCTCTAACTTTTTGGGATAAAGTAGTTTATGAAGTTTCCTGGGAAGATTATAAAACAGCATCAAACAAAGGGTATAGTCAGGCAAAAACAAGACGTGATTTTGTTGGTGAAAATTTTATTACAACACCTGCTGATTGGTTTATGCGACCCGATGGTGAAAAAGAAGTTGAGCCCCAAGGTGAATGTTACTCCTGGATTAAAAAATCAGTTAAACGAAAAATATGAAAATATTTCTCGCAACAGATCATGCAGGATTTGAGCTTAAAGAGTTTATTAAATCCCATTTAAATGCACTAAATCATGAAGTTGAAGATTGTGGAGCGTTAGAAATGGATCCATTAGATGATTACCCTGATTTTATTATTCCTGCAGCTCGAAAAGTAGCATCAAATCCAAATTCAATGGGCATCATTATGGGGGGGTCAGGTCAGGGTGAAGCAATTGCTGCAAATCGCATAAAAGGTGTAAGAGCTGTTGTATATTATGATGGTCCCATGGAAATTGTAAAATTATCACGTATGCATAATAATGCAAATATTCTCTCATTTGGTTCACGATTCATTACCCATGAAAAAGCGGCTGAGGCTGTTGATTTATGGCTGAATGAACCTTTTGAAGGAGGAAGACATAAGCAAAGAATAGATAAATTGGATAATTAAATGGAAAAATTAATCATAGCTGACCCTGAAGTTTTTAATAGTATTGAGCAAGAACACCATCGCCAACAAAATACATTGGAAATGATAGCGTCTGAAAATTTTACCAGCCCAAACGTAATGGAAGCTGTTGGTTCAGTTTTAACCAATAAATATGCAGAAGGATACCCCGGAAAAAGGTATTATGGAGGATGTGATGCTGTTGATATAGCAGAAAATTTAGCTCGAGATAGAGCCAAAGAATTATTTAATGCTGAATATGCAAATGTACAACCTCATTCTGGATCTCAAGCAAATATGGGTGTATATCTGACGCTCTTACAGCCTAGTGATACCGTTATGGGACTTAATTTATCGCACGGAGGACACTTAACCCATGGGAGCCCTGTTAATTTTTCCGGGAAACTCTATCAATTTATTTCCTATGGTGTAGACAAAAATACAGGAAGAGTAGATTTTGACGAAGTTTATGCATTAGCGAGAAAGCATAAGCCAAAACTAATAGTGTGTGGAGGAAGTGCCTATCCACGGTTTATAGAATTTGAAATGTTTCGCCAGGTTGCGGATGACATTGGCGCCTTTCTTATGGCAGATATTGCACATCCATCAGGATTGGTGGCAACAGGAATTCATCCATCGCCTTGGCCCCATTGCCATGTGGTAACTTCTACAACTCATAAAACTCTACGCGGTCCAAGAGGTGGATTGATCCTAGTTGGAAAAGATTTTGAAAATACATGGGGCGCCATTGCACCTAAATCTAGAAGAGTGAAAATGGTATCCGAGCTCATAGATTCTGCAGTAATGCCAGGTATTCAAGGGGGACCGCTTATGCACGTTATAGCTGGAAAAGCAGTTGCTTTTGGGGAAGCATTAAAAATTTCCTATATTCAGTATTGTGAGCAGATTGTAAAAAATGCAAAAATTTTGTCTAAAACATTGTTAAATTTAGGCTATGAAATTGTTTCGGGTGGTACGGATACGCACTTAGTTTTAATTGATTTGACTCAAAAAAGAATATCTGGAAGAAAGGCAGAACATGTTCTAGAAGAAGCCGGTATTACAACCAATAAGAATATGGTTCCCTTTGACGAAAGGTCGCCAATGGTTACTAGTGGAATTAGAATTGGTACTCCGGCATTAACCACCCGAGGATTTAAAGAAAATGAAATGGTGAGAGTTGCTAATTTGATTGATAATGTTATAAAAAATATTCAAGATGAGACGGTCATTGAAAAAACACGTACATCAGTATCAGAATTATGTGCTGAATTTCCAATTTATGAGGATTTTGCAATAGATGAAATGCCCCAGCTGTAGTACAGAAGATTCAAAAGTTGTTGATTCACGCTCTATTCAGGGGGGAGAGAGTATCCGCCGAAGACGGGAGTGTAATGCATGTAATTTTCGGTATACCACTTACGAATATGTTCTCGAAAACCCGGTTAAAGTTATTAAAAAATCTGGTGAGCGTGAAGAATATGATCGGGCAAAACTTGAAAAGAGTTTCAGTATTGCCTGCGAAAAACGTCCTATTCCAGAAGAAAAAATCCAGCAGGCAATTAATAGAATCGAAGAGAAAATCAGTAATATTTCAAATATTGAAATTGAAGCATATCAAGTTGGTGGATTGGTTATGGATGAATTAAAAGAAATTGACAAAGTAGCATTTATTCGCTTTGCTTCAGTCTATCGTGAATTCAAAGATATTGGCGAATTTCAGGCTCAAATTGAAGATCTAAAAGAATAGCCATTTCTTTTTGACTCTATTCGAGTTAATATAATAATATGTTCCGTTTTTTATTTTATCCTGCTAATTTACTTATTGATTCTCTTGAAGGGGTTGGTAGATATGTGGAGTTAATGGCAAGCATGTTTCGTTCCATTTTTTCTTGGCATAAATATCTGAGTCTAACTATTGATCATCTATTCCATATCGGTGTCCTTTCAATTCCAATTGTAATATTGACCAGCTTATTTTCAGGAATGGTAACATCCGTTCAGGCTGCTTATCAGTTTGAGTCAGGTTTCGTACCTAATTGGTTTGTAGGAAGTATAGTTGGTGAATCTGTTTTACTGGAATTAGCTCCCATGATGACAGCCCTTGTAATGACAGGAAGAATAGGAGCCACGATTGCAGCTGAAATTGGTACTATGCGCGTATCAGAACAGATAGATGCACTTGAATCTCTATCATTTGATCCAGTCTCATTTTTAATTCTTCCTAGAATTTTAGCTGCTGCCATCATGTTCCCTGTTCTTATAATTATTGCCGATTGCTTTGGCATTATTGGTGGATTATTTGCCGCGGTAAATGCAATGGATGTAAGCTCTCTTGAATTTATCAGAGGTCTTAGAAATTGGTTTCGTCCCTTTGATGCGTGGTTCGGGTTGATAAAAGGATTATTTTTTGGGGTTGCAATTACCTCCATTGCTTGCTATCAAGGGTATTATACTTCGGGTGGAGCTACCGGAGTCGGCAAGTCCACAACAGCTACAGTGGTAATTTCTTGCGTAGCAATTGTATTTTTGGATTATATATTAGCGGCAATATTATTATGATTGAAGTAAAGAACTTATCTAAATCTTTTGGAGAAAAAGGAGTATTGTCAGATTTAAACTTCTCTGTTTCCCATGGTCAATCTGTAGCAATTGTCGGGAAAAGTGGTGCTGGAAAATCCGTACTACTAAAATGTCTAATTGGTTTGGTTAAACCAGATGAAGGCACCATTTATGTTGACAATAAATTAATTAACTCAATGAATTTTGGTCAACTTCAGGAAATACGTTCGAATATAGGAATGGTTTTTCAATTTGGCGCATTATTTGATTCCATGACTGTAGGAGAAAATATTAGCCTTGCACTGCAGAAACTGACTAAACTTTCGAGTGATGAAATTAAAGAACGGGTATATAATTCTCTAGAAGAAGTTGATATGGTAAATACAGAAGATCTAATGCCATCTGAATTATCTGGCGGAATGAAGAAAAGAGTGGGAATTGCTCGAGCTATTGCAATTAAGCCGGCCTATCTATTTTACGATGAACCAACAACAGGATTAGATCCGGTAATGACAGACAGCATCAATAGATTAATACTCAAATTCCAGGATACCGGGGAAGTAACATCTGTGATTATTACCCATGAAATGCGGACGGTTTATGATGTAGCAGACCGCGTCCTCCTTTTACATGGGGGGGAAATTTGGTTTGATGGTAGGCCTGAAGAAATAAAAAATTCAGATGATTTGGTAGTTCAACAATTTGTTACCGGAAACAGTACTTTGGTTTAAAAGGGAGGCATGATATGAAGATTTCAAGATTATTTTGGATAGGTATGGTTTTTGTTTTGAGCAGTATTGCTTTTATTGGTGGCCTTCTATATCTTCAAGAAATTTCTATCCGAAAATCAAATTATACTTTTAATGTTTTATTTGATAATATTCAAGGATTAAATGTTGGTGATCAGGTGGATATGTTGGGAAAGAAAATTGGAAAAGTTTCTCACTCCCGTATTATTGGACAAAAAATAGCAGTAGAATTATCCATTGACAACTCGTTTTCTTTTAGTATTCCGGTTGATTCAAAAATAGAAGTGAAGAGTGAAGGCTTAATTGGATCAAAATTTATTTCAATTACGCCTGGATTAAATACGAAAGAATTTATACTTCCTGGTGAAACGGTGGAGGGCTTGAGAGAATTTGACTTTGCTGAAATAACTCCAGGAATTGTTCCTTTAACTCAAGACCTTTCTGCTTTTGCCAGACGCCTTAAAGCAACTTTGGGTGAAGAAGAGAAGGACAACATTCGACTCACCATCCATAATATTGAGTCCTTGACGGCAGAGTTAGATACATTTGTTTATAATTATCGGAACATAATATCTGATAATGAAAAAAAGAATCTGCAGGATTTTATAAAAAATTTAAGTGGTACAGTAAAAGATTTAAAATATGGAGTTAATAAAGAAATCAATAAATTAGATGGTATGCTTGATGATTTGAAGAAAGTGACAGATAAATCTGGAGAGTTGAGTACAGCCATAACGGAGTTGAAAAAAAGCAGTGAATCTTTTGCAAAATCAACAGAAAAATTTAATAAAATATTAGATAAAATTGATAATGGCGAAGGAACCATAGGGAAATTGGTTAGTGATTCTGCTCTCTATGAAAATATGAATAATTTAGTAAATGAAATGAGAGCATTGGTTGATGATATTAAGGAAAATCCAGCCAAATATATGAAGGCTTATAGAAAGAGTAGAAAATAAATTCATATATATCCTTGGAACATTTTTGAATTCAACTCATTTTATATATTGTCGATATTGTTTTCCATTGTGGAAAGCTGGTAAATTAGTAGGCTTAGTTAAAAGGAATTATTTATATAGACTTTTGTTAATAGGATCTGCATGGATCTCACATTGAGGGAATGAAATAGGAGGCAACACCTTTTCAGATATGCAATTCTATGAAAAAGTCGGGATTTAAACCGGGTATATTCATAGGTACTCGGTTTTTTTATTTAGAAAACTATTTAGGAAAATATTTATGAAATTAAAATATATATTATTATTGTGCTGCGCTATTGCACAGTTATGGGCAGTGGGTGAAGCGGGTGCAATTTTTTTACTTATTGCTCCAGGCGCGGGTCCTCAAGGAGCCGGTGAAGCTCAGGTCGCAAAAGCGGATGATGCCTATGCTAGCTATTATAATCCCGCAGGCTTAGGTTTCTTAAAAGGCACAGAAGTTGCAGGTATGCATGTGAATTGGCTTCCCAATCTTGCCTCTGATTTATATTATGAATTCATTACTTATCGTCACCATATTGATGGTTTAGGATCTCTTGGGGGACATATCATTTACTTAAATTTAGGTGAGCAAATTGGAATGGATGAATTTGGTAATCCTACTGATAACTGGAAATCTTATATGGGTGCGATTGCTGGAAGTTTTGGAACGCATCTCTCTGAAACATCGGCCATAGGGTTCAATTTTAAAGTATTTCATCAAAAACTTTCAGACCAGGTTGTGGCAGGTGAAGAAGGTAAAGGGTATTCAACAGATTTTGGTTTTGATATTGGCTATCTTAAAAAATTTAAGCAAAGCAGTTCTTCCTTAAAATCAAGGAAGAAAAAGAAACTCAATAGTTTATTTAACCAATTATCTGAAATTTATGACAGACAAAATAAACTAAATGATGAAATTTCTGCTATATTTGAAACAGACAATAATGGTTATGAAGAAATGGAAGAACAACGATTTATACTTGAGGATTTAGAAGAAATTAAATCTAAATTATTCAAATATGATTCTATGGAAAGCTATTTAGAAATTAATTCAAAATTAGATTCTGCTATAATGGATATGGATATTCTAATCAATACATTTGTCGAAGTACAAGATCAAGATCTATTACCTGCTTCTGTGGAAAAATTTGAAGATTCTACCAATATCATATTAGACCGTCTTCTCTTTGAACTATTGGAGCTTGAGTCAGTCCGTGAGAATTTTATTACAGAGGCAGCAGCACAAGAAGTACAAGATTTAGATGATAAATTTAATTTTGGTTTATCAATTTCGAATATTGGACCCAAAATTGATTTTGTGGATGTAGATCAGGCAGATCCATCTCCAACAAATATGCGACTAGGGATTTTCGCCCAGTTATATAATGACGGCCATAATAAAGTCAACTTTT
>JASMKZ010000210.1 GCA_030748955.1 Fidelibacterota bacterium
ATCATTCTCTTCTATTAAAATTTCACCCTGGTGTATGCCTATTCTAAGATCAAGATCGTCGATCTGTTTAGATGCATCTTGTAGTTTGATACAACAATTAACAGCATCAGTTACTGTGTTAAAAGTCAGCAGAAGGCCATCACCAATTTCTTTAACCCACATGCCCTTATAGCTCTCAACAATAGGACGAAAAAGTTCACGTTGTTGTTTGAGTAGAGCTGATGCTTTGGACTGGTCTTTTGCTGTCAGTTTAGTATAACCAACTATATCGGTAAATACTATAGCTGCAAGTTTTCGGATTGGTTCTGCCATTATAAGTTAAATATACCCATCATCCCACAAACAAAAAACCCCACGAATGTGGGGCTTGATTGCTATTTAGTTATTACACCCATTGGTTGTCTAATAATTGTTTTCCACTTCTCTGGTGCCGCACGCCTTATATCACTTAAATATATTTCATGATGCTTACCACTTCTCTGACTTCCACTATCCCCAATGAAGGCATGTACCTTTTCAACGGTTGGCCCTTCTTCTGAAAACGGCCCAATATGCATTATTTGTGCTGCCTTTCCTTCAGCAAAGGATTCAAATCTCACCAAAGGTAATGCAACTGGATTTTTCTTTTTTCTTACTTCTTCAATTGCTTTTACAACCATTCCTTTTTTGACAAGTTCTGGTTGCATAATCATAAGTGT
>JASMKZ010000211.1 GCA_030748955.1 Fidelibacterota bacterium
TTATTAGGAGTTACAAAAGAACTTCCCATGCCTGTATTTTCAGAACAAGAATATGCAGAGGAAATAAGATTAAAATATAGATTTTTAGATTTAAGAAGAAAAAAAATTCACAATAATATAATTTTAAGATCAAAAGTTATTTCATTTATAAGATCTGAGATGCAAAACTTAGGTTTTTTAGAGTTTCAAACGCCTATACTAACTTCATCCAGTCCTGAAGGAGCAAGAGATTTTTTAGTTCCAAGCAGATTAAATCCAGGAAAATTTTATGCTTTACCTCAAGCGCCACAACAATTTAAACAACTAATTATGGTTTCAGGATTTGATAAATATTTTCAAATCGCACCTTGTTTTAGAGATGAAGATGCAAGAGCAGACCGAAGTCCTGGTGAATTTTATCAATTAGATGTAGAAATGTCATTTGTAGAACAAGAAGATGTTTTCGAGGTATTTGAGAAATTGTTCTTAAAAGTTTTTACAAAATTTTCTAATAAAAAAATTCTACAAAATAAATTTCCAAAAATTACTTATTCAGATGCAATGTTAAAATATGGAACTGACAAGCCAGATTTAAGAAATCCTTTAATAATATCCGACGTAACTGAAATTTTTCAAAGAGATGATGTCAAATTTGATATATTTAAAAAACTTGTTAAATCAGGTTCTTTTGTCAGATGTTTAACAACAAAAAATACA
>JASMKZ010000212.1 GCA_030748955.1 Fidelibacterota bacterium
TGTGTGAACAGTGGATACTGTGTCATGAGTTGTGCCTCCTTCATTGTCATCACAGCGTGGTGGCTTAGGCCGACACCATTTATGTCTTTACCACTGTGTGCAAATAAACCTGATAATAATAATAATAATAATGTAGTGCCCATCATTGTTCTTAGAATTTTCTCCTACCCCAAATTTTGGTGCTTAACTTTTTTCTACGACAAAAATTGAGGAAGTTAGGTTTTTTTTAGTTTTTTTGGGCACATGCCTTCATAAAAAGGCACGTGCACGTGCCCACGTGCACGTGGGGCATGTGGTCTGAAAATATGGAATGTAG
Source organism: Fidelibacterota bacterium (assembly GCA_030748955.1). Classification (GTDB taxonomy): domain Bacteria; phylum Fidelibacterota; class Marinisomatia; order SCGC-AAA003-L08; family D37C17; genus D37C17. The sequence continues at coordinate 317 of JASMKZ010000212.1, forward strand.
AGTAGACACACACAGAGCCATGAAAAAAAATTTGAGCCAATTTTTGTCATAGAAAAAAGTTAAGCACCGCAATTTGGAGTAGGAGAAAATTGATGGACACTACATGCATGTTACATGCATGTGTGCACGTGTAGGGCACGTCCACGTGCCTTTTTTTGTAGGTATGTGCCCAAATTTTGTATAGGTGGTGTTTGGCCATAAAGCCGCGGCCTTCTGACCGTGACCGGTCCAATTTTTCCCGAGGCTTATCACTTGTGATAGCCTCGGTCTAATAGTTACTTTTTTCTCTTCTTCTCTTTTCTTACCTTAACTTCTAACAACTTCTAGAAACTTCTAGCAACTTCTAGAAACTTCTAGCAACAGCTACAACAACAGTTACA
>JASMKZ010000213.1 GCA_030748955.1 Fidelibacterota bacterium
TTCCGGGAATGGTAGTTTAGATGTCTGGTTAATCAAAACAGATTCAGAAGGAAATGATGAATGGGATAAAACATTTGGTGGGAATTATTATGATGAGGGTAATTGCGTTCAGCAAACCATGGATGGTGGATATATCATTACTGGTTATACATCTTCTTTCGGGAATGGTGCTTACGATGTCTGGTTAATTAAAGCAGATTCGGAAGGAAACACTGAACCATACGGCGAATAATGATTAACCATCAAGCCTTGGTCACCCGGGGTTTTTTGTTTGTGGGAGGATGGGTAGATTTGGCTGTCAAAAAGGAAAAAATATGTCAAAAATAATCAATAACACCTTTTCAATATTCCTTATATCTCTTCTTATTCTATCATGTGAAATAAAAACTACTTTTGATATAGACAATGCTCGCTCATATATCAACGAACAGAATAAAAGGTATATGGAATTTTATAATAATGGAGATGCATCTGGTGTAGCTGACCTGCATGTGGATGATGCTTTAGTGATGCCTCCAAATATTGATTTTGTTAAAGGAAAAGATGCTATTAAAAAAGTAATCTCAGATGAAATATCAGCTGGAGCAACCGATTTAGTTTTTACCACATTGGATATGTATGGGAATGAAGATTATGTAACCGAAGTAGGAAGATATTCATTGAATGTAAAAGATAATGGTAAAATTGTAAT
>JASMKZ010000214.1 GCA_030748955.1 Fidelibacterota bacterium
CTATCCCTCGTATCAGTAAACCATTTAATTCCGCTGATACTTTTCATAACAGCATCTACCTGAGATTGCTGTACATCCATATTTAGACTTTGATCTGTTATTCTTCCAGCACCATTGGGGCCAATCCATACCCTATCTTTAGACATCATTTTTGCTTGTTCAAGTAGTTTACCTGCATCCTCAGTTTTGGAATAATTATCAATTAATTTATTAATAGCATCTAAATCTGTTTCATTACCAAAAGAAATTGTAGATAATATGATAAATAATAGTAAAGGCTTTAGCTTCCAAATCATAGTTTGCTCCTTAATTTGATTATTACATAACATCTGAATCTACCCATCATCATCTTTACAAACAAAAAACCCCACGAATGTGGGGCTAAATGTTGGAAATATGTAATTTAATTAGAAATATCCCTCAAATTTATCTGCCAGTCATTTGGGCTAATAACATATTCAATTCTATCACCTTCAGCTTTTTTACCACGGATAAATCCCAATAAAGCACCACCAGTAATAGTGAAAAAGCCTAAACTTGCACTCATAGCAAGTCCAAATTCTTCAGAGTGAGAATTATCACTGTATTTAATTGTCATGAATGCTAACGCTGCTGGTAAAATACAACCACATTTCACGCCTTGGAGTATATATTTACTGATTTCATTGGGATAACTATGGTATAAAATACC
>JASMKZ010000215.1 GCA_030748955.1 Fidelibacterota bacterium
GTTCAGATCGTTAATGTAATCCTCGGTGGTGCATTTGCCGATGATTGTGCTGCAGCTGCAGCAGATGTTAACGGTGACGGTAGTGCTGATGTATTAGATATCGTTCAAATAGTGAATGGTATTCTTGGTGGCCGTGCAGATGTTGGTGATGCAACCTCTGCTAAAATCATCCGCAGCAACGGTACAGTAACTCTGGAAGCCAATGGATATATTGGCGGTGTTCAGATGACTCTGAAGCATGAAGCTGATTTCTCAATTGAGTTAACAGATAATGCCATGGTTGCTGATTCCAAAACTACGGATAACGAAACTATATTAGTAATTGTAGTTCCTGAGGGTGAAGTTCTCTTCACCCATTCAGGGGACTTCGAAATCACTGATATGATCGTTGCCAATAGTGAAAGCAGAATTGATGTTGGTGTACCAACTGAATTCAGCTTAAGCACTGCATATCCAAATCCATTTAACCCAACAACCAGCATGATGTTGTCAGTACCTGAAGCAGGAATGGTTTCTGTGCAGGTGTATAATCTGATGGGTCAGGTTGTGGCTACCTTAGCCAGCGGTTATATGGATGCTTCTGTATATACCCTAACTTGGGATGCATCTGATGTATCCAGTGGTATGTACCTTGTAAAAGCAGAAGCTGCCGGAACGGTAACTACTCAGAAATTGATGCTGATGAAGTAA
>JASMKZ010000216.1 GCA_030748955.1 Fidelibacterota bacterium
TTTGCGATCGGCTCTGGCCATCTTTTCGAAACTACCTTCGAGGACGAGGTTCACAGTGATCTCACCGGAGAACGCTGTGTATTAATGGGACTGCTGCAGGGTGCATTTTTGGCACAATATGAAGTTCTGAGAGAACATGGACATAGCCCTTCAGAAGCCTACAATGAAACTATAGAGGAGGCACTTCAGAGTCTTTATCCTCTTGTTTCAGAAAAAGGAATGGATTGGATGTATGCAAATTGCTCAACTACCGCCCAGAGAGGGGCACTGGACTGGGCACCTAAATTTCGTGACGTGATCAAGCCGCTTGTTGAGGAATGCTACCAGAGTGTGCTGAACGGAACTGAAGCCAAAATTGCTATAGATTCCAATTCAAGTGAAGATTACCGTGAAAAGCTGGAAAAGGAATTAAAGGAGGTTAGCAGCCAGGAAATGTGGCAGGCTGGAAAAGTACTGCGCAATCTTCGTCCGGAAAATTTATAAATCAATCTTCTAGGATACAATGGGCTACGTAAAACTGCTCGATGAAGGCAAATTTTTTGAAATACAGAAGCGCAACACACGCTCTGACTCTTTGGAGAAGGAATCTACTCCATTTTGCGGTGCATTACGTCCTCATTATAACCCTAACATGATTCTGCTGCTTACCAGTCCCCTCGAATCTAGTAGCGAAGTTTTTGAGTTCAGAT
>JASMKZ010000217.1 GCA_030748955.1 Fidelibacterota bacterium
TTAAAAGAATTTTACTCAGTCCTATTAGGTTTGATAACCCAGACGGTCTTTGTTCAATAGATGTAAGTTCATTTGATTTAAGAATCAACTCTTGATATTTTTTCTCTTTAAATAATTGAATAAAATCATCAATTAGCTGTCTACTTATCATAAGTTAATAATATCACTGATAAGAAATATAGAAATATTTAATGGAAAAGATTAGGATGGTTTATTCATTGAATTAAAGAACTCTGCATTATTCTTGGTACTTTTTAATTTTGAATTAATAAATTCAATTGCATCCATAGCACCCATTGGCGCGATAATTCTTCTTAAAACATTCATTTTTTGAAGATCATTTTTATCAAATAATAGTTCTTCTCTTCTGGTTCCAGATTTAGTTATATCAATTGCAGGATAGATTCTTTTTTCTGATATTTTTCTATCTAATATTGTTTCACTATTACCAGTTCCTTTAAATTCTTCAAAAATAACCTCATCCATTCTACTTCCTGTGTCAATTAAGGCTGTTGCTATAATTGTTAAAGACCCGCCTTTTTCAACATTTCTGGCTGCACCAAAAAATCTTTTTGGCCTTTGAAGGGCGTTTGCATCAACACCGCCAGTTAAAACCTTTCCGCTTGAGGGCACCACCGTGTTATATGCCCTTCCTAGCCTTGTTAATGAATCAAGAAGAATGACA
>JASMKZ010000218.1:0-415 GCA_030748955.1 Fidelibacterota bacterium
CCATATGCCACAACACCTAAAGCCTGAACATACAGACTATGGGAAGCACTAAAAACACCTACAGAAAGCGTCCCCCAGATACCGCATACTAGATGGACTGATATAGCACCGACCGGGTCATCAATTTTTAATTTATCTAATTGAATTACAGACAAAACCACAATAATTCCTGCAATAAAACCAACTAATACAGAATTCATTGGACTGATAACGTCTGCACCTGCGGTGATACCAACCAACCCTGCTAATGAACCATTTAATATCATGGATAAATCTGGTTTTTTACTTACATACCAAGATGTGATCATAGCTCCAATTATACCCGCCGCGGCCGCCAATGTAGTCGTAACGAATACCAGGGACACGCCACCAGGGTCTGCAGAAAGAACTGACCCACCATTAAATCCGTACCAGC
>JASMKZ010000218.1:425-683 GCA_030748955.1 Fidelibacterota bacterium
AACCATAGAAGAAAAACACCAATAGTTGCAAGCGGCATATTGTGGCCTAGGATTGGTTTAATGTGTCCGTTTTGTCCATATTTGCCAAGCCTAGATCCTACTAAAATTGCACCTACAAGCGCAGCCCACCCTCCAACACTGTGCACTAGAGTGGATCCAGCAAAATCATAAAAGCCCATTTGATCCAGCCAACCCGCACCCCACTTCCAAGAGCCCGCAATTGGATATATTATAGCTACATATACGGTTGAAAATATC
>JASMKZ010000219.1 GCA_030748955.1 Fidelibacterota bacterium
GGCGTATGATGTTCAGGAACAATCAGCTTACGGGATCTATACCCCCAGAACTCGGGAATCTGACGAATCTTTCCAGCCTCTACTTGGATAACAATCAGCTCACGGGCCCCATACCTACTGAATTAGGAAATTGCATATATCTTATAAGTTTAAAATTAGATGGTAATCAACTCACAGGGTCAATCCCGGAAGAGTTAGGTAATTGTAATCTTGATACGCTGGATCTAAGCAGAAATCAACTCACTGGAGAAGTACCAATTGAGATATGGAACTTAAGTGCCTATTGGACTTCAAACCATCCTGGCAGCCCCTTTGAATCTAATGGAAAATCTTTGAGAAGAATTTATATTAGGGAGAATAACCTAACGGGAGTGATACCAGAGAGTATGTGTGATATAAACTTGCAATGGAGAAATTTTAATATTATTGATATAAGGGACAACAAATTTTGTCCGCCATATCCATCTTGTCTTGATAATAGAACAGGACAGCAAGACATATCTAACTGTGATTAAATACCAAGCCCCGGTCACCCGGGGTTTTTTGTTTGTGGGAGGATGGGTAGATTTTGGAAGGAAAAGGGAATTATCCAAAAACAATATGAGGGATATTTTGAAGGGAAATAAAAATTTTATTTTATTTTTTTTGATGGTAATGAGTGCCAGTCTGTTAGCTCAGCCTG